>PWME01000005.1 GCA_003559235.1 Mollicutes bacterium
AAAAAGGCTAAAATACAGAAGACATAAAGGATTTGTGATATTTTTGGCCACGGTTTTACGATAGGTTGCGGGATGAAAAAGACACGTTCGCGTATCGTCGGATGCGCACCTGGCATTAAATCATCCGTTGACACACCATAAAGAATCGCAAGGCTTGAAATCGTATTAGGGTCTGGGGTTCTTTTTCCGTTTTCATACTTTGAAATCGTTGAGGCATCAAGATGAACGCTTTCTGCGACCTCTTGTAAGGTATACCCTTTAATCTTTCGATAATGTTTTAACCATTCAGCGGTTGTTTTTTTCATGCCAAATCCTCATTTCTTTTTAGTTGTCTTTTCATCATAAAGGTTATCCATGCAAGCAATGCGAAAACCATCGCCAACCCAATTATGTTTCCTAAAACCCCAAAAAATCCAAAGCGTTCAAGATCTAAAAAGAAATAGGGTTGACGGTATTCAACATCATCTAACGTAAAGCGTCCACCTGCTGTGACGTAGATGATAACATAACTAAGGTATGCCAATGGAAACACGATTGGCTTTAACGATGCTAACAACACTTTATCTTGATGCAAAGGCATTAGAAAATACGCCCCCATTGTAAGCAGTGGTGTAATGTAGTGCAAGGATATATCTAAGGGCCCTCCAACATTAAATGCCTCAAACGCATTCAAGGTTGGACGCAAGGCAAAATGATATACCAAAAATGTCACCATAAGTGATACTGCCGCAATATGCGAAAGGCTAATAAGCCTAACATGAACGGTTTTATGCCGCCATAAATCGACAAAGATAATCGCAAAAACCAATCCAGCAAACGCATTGCTTAAGGTAGTAAAATAGGAAATGGATTCAAGTGGGCGATCTGATTGTCCAAGTTGAAAAATCGTTCCACCAACCCCAAACAAAACCGTTAAAAAAACGATTACGTATTGCGTCTTTCGCATAGTATTCACCCTCTTTATACGATTTATTATACATCATTACCCCATGATCTGTCACCGTATGCTATCATAAAAGCATACAAGGAGGGACGTTTATGACACAATCAATCGGATTAAGCACATCATCGCGCACGGTAACTTATTCGAAAGATGGCATGGTCGCCACTAGTCAACCTCTTGCGGCTGAGGCAGGCGCAAAAATGCTTAGGCGAGGTGGCAATGCCATTGACGCTGCCATCGCAATGGCTGCAGCGTTAACAGTCGTTGAACCAACATCAAACGGGCTCGGTGGCGATGCCTTTGCGATTGTAGAAACCAACCAATCCATCAAAGGATTTAATGGGTCTGGAAGGGCGCCTGCATCGATTTCTATTGATGCTTTAAAAGCACGTGGGATGAACACAATGCCTAAGCTCGGCATTATTCCTGTAACGGTACCCGGCGCAGTTAAACTATGGGCTGATCTGCATAAACAGTATGGCGCATTGCCTTTTGAAGATGTTTTAGCGCCTGCTATTTTACTTGCGGAAAATGGCTATCCTGTATCGCCTGTGGTTAGTCACTCATGGCAGCGTGCGCAACGTTCCTACAAAAATGCGCAAGCCCATTTTCCTTATGATCAATGGGCGCGTGTTTTCACCCAAAATGGCAAAACACCCAAGCCTGGTGATGTTATCACATTAAAAGGCCATGCAAAAGACTTAAAAGCCATCGCCAAAACTAAAGGCAATGATTTTTATGAAGGCGATATTGCCAAGGCAATCATTAAAACCGTAGAAAATTTAAATGGCTTTTTATCGCTTGAAGACCTAAAAAATCATACCACGACTGAAAGCCCGCTTATGAACATGCGTTATCATGGTGGTGAAATTATTGAACTCGCCCCAAACACGCAAGGCGTGATTGCGCTTGAAGCGCTCGGCATTATGCACTACAAAAACGCATTATCTCGTGAAGCCAATTTGCATGCGTCCATTGAAGCGATGAAGCACGCGTTTTCAGATGGGCTTCATCACATTACCGACCTTAATGATATGTCTTTTAATCCTGAAGCGTTTTTAACACCTTCCTTTTTAAAGGCGCGTGCGAACGCGTTAAAAGATACCGCACAAATTCCTAAGGCAGTGTCACCGAAAAAAGGGGGAACAGTATATCTCGCTACTGCCGATCAGTACGGCAGTTCAGTCAGTTTCATCCAAAGCAATTACATGGGATTTGGCTCAGGGGTTGTTGTTGATGCCTATGGCATTGCCTTACAAAACCGTGGCCACACGTTTTCCTAAAATCCTGACCACGCAAATGCACTTAAAGGGAATAAACGCAGTTATCACACCATCATACCCGGTTATATAAAACTTCCCGATGGTCGCCAGGGTCCTTTTGGTGTTATGGGTGGGTTCATGCAACCCCAAGGCCATATGCAAGTTGCCATGCACTTGATAGACGACAATATGACTGTACAAGAAGCGCTTGATGCCCCGCGATGGCAATGGCTTAAGGCAAATGAATTAGCCGTTGAATCTTGTTTTGATGCATCGCTCATTAACGCGTTAAAAAAACGTGGCCATGTCATAACCTTGTTTGAAGATCCAACCACCTTTGGCCGTGGGCAAATCATTTTAAGAAACCCGTTAACGCATGTTTTAGAAGGCGGGTGTGAACGTCGCGCCGACAGCCATATTGCGCTACCATAAAAAAAATACACCCTGTTTGATTGGGTGCATTTTTTTATGGTTTACTTAGTCACTTCTTTTAATAGCATGGTTACTTCATCATACGACGGGTGACTTGACACATCTTCGACATATTCTTTATAAATGACTTGTCGTTCAGCATCAAGCACAAAGACAGCACGCGTTTGTAAGCGTAAGGGTTCGAGTAAAGTACCATACTTTTTCGCAAAATCTAAATCACGATGATCAGATAACGTGACAACATGATCAAGTCCGGCAGCCCCACACCACCGTTTGAGCGCAAACGGTAAATCATTTGAAATGGTGATGACACGCACATTTTTGAATGAAGCAAGGTTTTTATTAAATGTTTTGGTTTGATAATCGCACACACCAGTGTCAACACTTGGGACAACACTAATGACTAAGTAGTCATCATCATAATCTTGTAAAGTTTTTACTTGCAAGTCTGTATCAATTGCCACAAAATTTTGCGCCTTATCGCCTAAACTGACGCGCTCACCTTTTAATGCTATTAACTGATTGCCAAATGTAACTTCCAACTTACACCCTCCTTATCATTCGTCGTGACGCATCGATGCCATATTTGGTGGTCCCGATGATGCCACGCCGTTTTTATGTTCAGCTATCAAGTCCATTTTAACATGCCACAATTTTTTTGAAAGGTCCACAAAATATTGGTGTGGGTAATCAAAGCGTTTCATTTCATCCCATAAGCTTTGCAATTCCTGTTTTGCGTAATCTCTTATCTCAGCGATACTTGGACTGTCATAAACGCATTTTCCGGCTTGATATACAGGCTTCAATAAAGGCTTCACTGTGTAATCTGTAAAGGTGGTTTTTTGCCATGTGTGTTCGGGATTAAAAATGGTGAGCGGCTTGGATGTATCAATGCTTTCATCGTGTACCATCAATAAATCCGCACACGCTTTTGATGATGCTTTTTCATAAATGCGCATTACTTGTTTAAAATGTGGCGTTGTAATCTTTTTAGGGTTATCACTAATTTTTATCTTTGGCACAATAAAGCCATCTTTTTCTGTTGCGACAAGCTTATAAACCCCACCAAAGACTGGGTCACTTTTGGCGGTAATCAATCGTTCGCCAACCCCGAATGTATCAATCGGTGCACCTTGATTGATGAGTGCTTTAATCAACCGTTCATCAAGTGCATTCGATGCAACGATTTTACAGCTTTTTAACCCCGCCTCATCAAGCATCGCGCGGGCGCGTTTTGCTAAGTACGTTAAATCGCCTGAATCAATACGAATGGCGTAATGTTCGACCCCTTGGGGTATCAAAATATCTTTAATAACCTCTATGGCATTGGGAACACCAGATTTTAACGTATCGTATGTATCAACCAAAAAAGTACATTGTTTAGGATAACTTTTTGCATACGCTTCAAACGCTGCCTTTTCGCTGTCAAAGAGTTGAATCCAACTATGCGCCATAGTACCAGCAGCCGGAATTTGCAAATGACGATCAGCATAGGTGTTACTCGTTGCATCGATGCCACCAATATAAGCAGCGCGCGCCCCTAAGTTTGCGCTTGAAGCCCCGTGCGCACGGCGCGCACCCATTTCAATAACCGTTTTGTTTCCTGCAGCAAACTTTAATCGACTCGCCTTTGTCGCAATCAATGATTGATGATTCACTGATAAAAGCAAAAACGTTTCAATGAGTTGCGCCTCAATGATCGGTGCTTTAACCGTTATTAAAGGCTCATTAGGAAAAATGACAGTGCCTTCGGGCATCGCATACATATCCCCAGTGAAACGAAAGGTTTTTAAATAATCCAAAAATCGTTCATCAAATATATCACGATTTCTTAAATACGCAATATCTTCTTCTGTAAATGATAAGTTTTCAATATAATCAATGACCGATTGAAGTCCTGCCATCACCGCATAACCGCCTTGATCGGGTAAAGAACGGAAAAACAAATCAAAGACAACCGTCTGATTTTTAAATCCGTGTTCGAAATAGCCGTTTGCCATCGTAAACTCATAAAAATCGATTAACATGGTTTCATTTCTGTTATGCATATTCAGCCTCTATTCTTGATGATAATGTGTAACCCTTCCATAACATCCAACGCTTTTTCATGTAAGGTATAATCAAAACTTGCCGTAGCGCTTGCATCAACGATTATTTCAGCGTTTGGACAGGCACTTTTCGCCATCACGGCATTAGAGATTACACAAATATTTGAAACGAGTCCAACGAAAATGATCTGGTCATATTTTTGTGCTTCTAAATGATTCGCCAAGGCTAAAGACGGGAATGTCGTTTTCTCAAACACCTTGTCTTGTTTCGTTTTTAACGCTGCTATTTCTTCTCGCAGCTGATGCCCTTGCGTTCCCTTTATGCAATGTTCAACCGGAAGATGCTTGCCTTCTTCTGTTTGTAAGTATGCCTCATCATGGGTATCAAGCGTAAAAATGATATCACCACCCTTTTCACGCATCGCATGGATATGATCCTTTATACGTGATTCAATGGCCGATGCCCCATCAAACCCAAGTGCACCATCGACAAAGTCGTTTTGGTAATCAACAACAATCAAACACGATGACAATTTAATCACCTCCATCAATGTACTCTTATTTTACCACACCACACAGTGGAGCGCTTCTATAATGGCAACCAACTATGCTAAAACGTTGACACACCGTAAAAAGTCGGTTAAACTTGATGCAGAAAAGGTACGAGGTGAAACGATGAAAACGATCATAAACGACTCCAAAAACCCGCGTTATAATTTGGCGCTTGAAGAGTATGTTTTAAAGTATTTAGATACAAACGAAGATTTTGTCCTGCTTTGGCAAAATGAAAACAGTGTTATTATTGGTCGCAACCAAAACACCATCGAAGAAATTAATACCGATTACGTTAAAAAGCACGATGTCAATGTGGTGAGACGGATTACCGGTGGTGGCGCAGTGTATCATGATTTAGGAAACTTAAACTTTTCTTTTGTGACAAAGTCACTAAAAGACAATCTGAATAACTACCGCAAATTCACCGACCCAGTCATTAAAGCGTTAAAAAGTTTAGGCGTTAACGCCGAATTTGCAGGGCGTAATGACATTGTTGTGGATGAAAAGAAAATTAGTGGCAATGCCCAAAGCTTTCATAAAAACAAAATGCTGCATCATGGTACCATTTTGTTTGATGCTGATCTTAGTATTATCGCCGATGTACTCAATGTTAAAGCTGATAAAATTGCCTCCAAAGGCATTAAATCAAAACGGGCACGCGTTACCAACATTAAACCCTACTTAACCACCGATATTTCTATGGTTGAATTCAAAACGAAGTTGCTTAAATACTTACTGAATACCGATGACATTGCCCCCTTCATTTATGAACTAAGCACAAAGGACTTAGAAAAAATTCACGAACTGATGGACATGCGCTACAATACATGGATGTGGAATTACGGCGAATCGCCTGACTTCAGTATCGAAAAACGTGGCCGCTATGAAGGCGGAAGCGTTGAAATTAAACTTAACATTCACGAAGGCGTCATCGAAGCGGTGAAAATCTATGGGGATTTCTTAGGCTCAAAAGACATCGAAACCCTCGAAAGAAAACTCATTGGTGTCCCTTATGAAGAATCCAATGTAAGGAAAGCCTTAGAAAACGAACCGCTGGATGAATATTTCTTCAATATTACTCTTGAAAACATCATCGATTGTCTATTTTAAAACAAGCCTCCGCGCGGAGGCTTGCTTTTTATTATATATGGATTGGTTTATCGACAATTCCGTGCGCAACTTCATGCATCATTTCTGATAAAGTCGGATGCGGATGAATCGCTTCTACGATGTCATCTGCGGTTGTTTCTAATGTCATACCTAACACCGCTTCAGCAATCATTTCAGTTGCGGATGGTGCTAAAATATGGGCGCCGATGATGATATTATGTTCTTTCAGCGCAATAAGTTTTACCAACCCGTCACTTTCGCCTTCTGCGAGTGCTTTACCGTTCGCAGACATCGGGAAAGTGGCAACTTTTATGTCTAACCCTTGCGCTTTAGCGGCTGATTCGGTTAACCCGACTTGCGCAATTTCTGGGAACGTATAAATCCCTGAAGGAACACGATTATAATCCATCGGGCGGGCATGAGAAAACATATGTTCTACCGCTACAACGCCTTCTTTAGACGCAACGTGCGCAAGCATGTATTTGCCATTAACATCGCCAATAGCATAAACACCATCAACAGATGTCCGACAATATTCGTCGGTTTCAATGCCAGTTTTTGACATGGATAACTCAAGATTTTCTAACCCTTTAAGATTCGGTTTCATACCTGCAGCAAGCAAAATACTTTTAGCATCGATGGTTTCAGATTCCTCATTATACGTATATGTCACACGGCCTTTTTCGACCTTTGAAACAGCCGCATTTGTAAGAATCTTCACGCCATCTTTTTGAAGTTTATTCTTGAAAATTGTTTTTAATTCTTCATCGACTTCAAGCAAAATATCCGATTCGCGTTCTAAAATTGTAACCTCGCTACCAAGAGCATTAAAAATGGTCGCAAATTCAACACCAATCACGCCACCCCCAATCACCGTAAGGGATTTGGGTAGGCTTTTAATATCAAGGATTTCTTTACTTGTTAAGACATTGCCAGCATCGAGTTGTTGTTTTAACCCATCGATGGGTGGCACAGCAGGTGAAGCACCCGTTGCGATGATAAGGTTTTTGGTTTCTAATGTTTCGTCGTTCACTTCGACGGTATTCGCGTCTTTAACCGACGCAAACCCGTCAAAGACCTTTACACCATTTTTCTTAAGCAAGTAACCAACCCCGCCGGTTAATTTTTTAACCGCGCGGTTTTTCCGTTTGATAATTGATGGAAAATCGACTTTTAAAGAATCTTGATCAAGGGTAAAGCCGTAAGATTTTGCGTTACGAATGGTTTGGTACACTTTGGCACTTTTTAACATCGCTTTGGTTGGAATACATCCCCAGTTTAAGCATACACCACCCACCGCTTCTTTTTCAACAAGGGCAACGTTTTTTCCGGCTTGAGCCGCTTTAATGGCAGCTACGTAGCCACCGGGCCCACCACCAATTACAATTAAATCAAAAGATTGCATGGTTTCACTCCTAGCTTAGCAGTAATGTCATTGGATCGCTTAAATACGCTTTCAATTGTACCATGAAACGACCCGCATCGCCACCATCAATTATGCGGTGATCAACTGTAAGTGAAACGGGGAACATATCGCGGATAACCACACGGTCATCGTCAACAACAGGTTTTTTCGTAATGGCGCCTGCACCTAATATTGCGACTTCTGGGTGTTTAATAATCGGCGTTCCAAGTTTTGAACCAAAGGCGCCATAGTTGGTGATTGAGAACGTTGTTTGTTGGAGTTGTTCTAATGAAACTTTACGTTCCCGTGCTGCTTGCGCAAGATTTTCAACTTCTTTGGCAAGTTCCAAAATAGATTTTTGATCAGCATTTTTAATGTTTGGTACAATCAACCCATCTTCAGTATCAACCGCAATCCCGATATTGAAAAAGTCTTTGTATACAATTTCATCGGTTTCATGGTCGAAACTGGCATTAAAAACCGGGTATTTTTTGAGCGTCAAAATGATTGCTTTTATGATGAGTGGTAAGTAGGTTAATTTAACATCGTGACTTTCCGCACGAGATTTTTGTGCATTTCTAAACTGAACGAGTTCAGTGACATCGAATTCATCCATGACGGTTGTCATCGGAATGAGTGCATTTGACGTATCCATCGCGTTGACAATGGATTTGCGGAGTTTCGTTACTTTTTCACGTCGGGTGTTTTCTTTTGGCAACGATGGCATTGGAAAGACGCGACCTTGTGCGCTACTTGTTTGTGGCGCGTCACTTTGTGATGGTACTTCATCACGGCCAGCAGCGTCAATATCCGCTTTCATAATACGGCCTTGTGGTCCAGTGCCTTTAACTTTGCTTAAGTCAACATTTTTGTCGCTTGCGTATTTACGCGCAGCAGGGGTTGCTAAAACCTTGGTATTTGCACTGGTTTCATCGTCTTGTTCTTCGTGTTCATTGCTTGCTTCCATGACTTCATCAGATACTTCCACAGCCCCGACAACAGAAGCACCAGTTTCCCCAGCAGATTCTGTTTTTTTCTCATCGTCTTCATCATCGGATGATTCTTCTTTTTTCGGTGCTTCTTCGGTTGGTTCATCCCCTGAACCATCATCAATAACGGCTAAGGTTTCACCAACATGAATGGTATCGCCAACCTCAGCACCACGTTTTTTTAAAACACCTGATTCAGGCGCAGGGATTTCTGCGTTTACTTTATCTGTTTCAACGACACAAAGCGTATCGCCTTCTTCTACATTGTCTCCGACTTCGAAGTGCCATTTTAAGATGACACCTTCGTGAATACCTTCACCGATATCTGCAAATTTAAAATCTATCATCATGTGCCTCCTTACACTTCGTAGTTGGCAAGTTTTTTAAGTTCATAGGCAATGCGTTTTGCATCGACCATATGGTGATGTTCACCCTTTGGCAGTGGAATGGTGATGTCATGTCCACTAACGCGTACTGGGGGCGCTTCAAGATACAAGAATGCATCTTCATTGACGCGGCTAATTAACTCACTCGCAATGCTGAGGGTTTTAACCGCTTCTTGAACGACCATAAGGCGTCCAGTTTTTTTCACCGATTCAACAACCGTTTTTGAATCCATTGGGGCAATGGTACGTAAATCGATGAGTTCAACATCAATGTTTTCATCTTTCACTAAATCAAGCGCTTTTTGCGTTTCACGCATCATCGCACCCCATGCGACGATGGTCACATCAGCACCTTTTTTAACCACGCGGGCCTTACCTATTTTTACTTCGTATGGTTCATCGGGTACGTCTTGTTTGAACGCGCGGTAAATACGTTTCGGTTCAAAATATACAACGGGATCAGGATCTTTTAATGCAGCAGTTAATAACCCTTTGGCATCGTAAGGCGTTGAAGGGATAACAAGTTTTAATCCTGGTAAATGCGCAAATAACGTTTCTAATGATTCTGAATGGTGTTCTAAGGCTCTCACGCCTCCACCGTATGGCATCCGTAAAACCATTGGAACATTCCATTTTCCACGGGAGCGATTGCGCATGCGTGCCATGTGCATGGCAATTTGGTTATACCCAGGGAACATAAATCCAGAAAACTGAATTTCAGCGACCGGTTTTAACCCATTCATTGCCATCCCAACCGCGGCACCAATGATTCCGCCTTCTGCAATGGGTGTATCAAATACGCGGTCTTCTCCAAAGGCTTTTTGAAGGCCAGCGGTAACACGGAAAACCCCACCTTCAAATCCAGCGTCTTCACCGAATACAACGACGGATTCATCTTCTTTCATTTGTTGGTGTAATGTATCATTAATTGCTTGTAATAAGGTTTTTTCAGCCATGGTTATTTCCCCTCGCTTTCACTGAGGTATTGTTGGTAATATGCTTTTTGACGTTGCAAGTCTTCTGGTAATTCAGCATACGTATAATCAAAGACATCATCGAGTGAGACAAGTCCAGATTTTTCAACTTCTTTGAACGTTTTCGTCACGAACTCAGTCAATTCTTTTTGTAAGGCTTCTTCTTTGTCTTGATTCCATAATTTTTTATTGGATAAATATTTACGGAATCGTTTAATGGGATCTTTTGCTTTCCACGCCTCAACTTCTTCATCTTTACGGTATATGGTTGGGTCATCGCTTGTTGTATGTGGCCCTAAACGATACGTTACCGCTTCAATGAGGAATGGGCCTTCTCCTTTAAGCGCACGTTCTCGCGCCTCTTTAACAGCAGCATACATCGCTAAGGCATCATTGCCATCAACTTGAATACCTTCAATACCATACGCAATGGCTTTTTGTGCTAAGGTTTCCGCACGGGTTTGTTTGGCGCGTGGCGTTGAAATCGCGTAGTGGTTGTTTTGAATGATGGTAATCATTGGTACATTTTTGGTTGCGCCAAAATTCATCGCTTCATGGAATTCACCATGACTCGTTCCC
>PWME01000076.1 GCA_003559235.1 Mollicutes bacterium
GGCTCAACACACACTGGCCGATTGCTTGTAAAGTAAATAATGCCATGACCGCTTATAATTCAAAAAAGCATGGAAAACAACCTTTGCTGCGCTATAAGATAGGCAAGGAATTAAGAAATATCAGAAAGTATCGGGGATATACCCAGCTTCAGCTTGCCACAATGATGGGTATAAGCAGAAGTACTGTTTCAAAAATCGAAAATGGGGGATTTGCTATGAGTCTTGATAATTTGGAACAATTGGCATCATATTTAAAATTTGAAATTATAATAAAGACAAGACAATCATTGCCATAAATCTGATTTGAATTATTTAATCTCAACCTAACCGTTTTTCTCTGGGTCAGGTAAAGGTTATTCAATACTGGATAGTATACAGCGGCCATTTCTCGAAAAGCAATCCGGAAGGAATATCTACAAAATCTTCAGAGAAAGCAAAATAGGGTGAGTTAAGCTGGATGATATTGAAACACCAGGAAGCAGCGGTCGCGTTCTATTATTAATAATAGGGCAGCTATAAGAACAAAACCTTAAATACCTTTTCATAATTCACATCAGCCATATTTATAGAACCATCGTAAGGCAACACGAACATTTCTTGATGTTTTTCTACAAACTCCTTTAAATTATTTAATGCTTCAATACCAGGCTGCGAGTGCTTTTCTGGAAATACGTACTTCAGAGACCGTTCATAAGCTGCAGGGTTATGAACTGTAAATACATAAACCATTTTATCGGTTGCACTGGTACTATCTTTTGACATAAGATAATTCAGGAATTTTTTTACGTTAGAGTCTTGTTTGTTCATGTGTAAAGATTTGATGGTTAAAAAATAAGCCCAAGTAGCTAAGCAATTCTATTATCGTATTAGATTTTGAAATCTATATTTAACTCAATTACGAGACTTAATTTGCATATGCTCTGACTATTTAAATAATATAAATAAAAAGATTGCAGGCAATTACGAGAAAAAACCTAATTGTGGATCATTCAAAGTTCCAGTAATAGTTGCTCTATCCAATAACATATTAAACTCCTCGCAACTGGTTTCCGGGACCAGACAACAGTTATGGCAAGCCGATCCATTAATATTATCAGGACCCTGACCGCTTGATTGTCCTATGTCAGAACATACCGGATCAGCAGAACACCACCTGGCTTCTTCAATTGCCTGCCGAACTATATTGGCAAGAAAAGGTTCTGTACCTTGCCGAACTAAGCCACCCAATGAACCTTCTGAGTCACCTGATGATGTGTAAATTAAAATACCGTTCATTCGATTATCAGGATCATTGCTGAAATAAATCCGTTCTCTCAAGGCAGAAGAGCCGTACCCGCAACTATAACATAACCTTTTAATCAGCAGGTGAGCAAAGGTATGCATCATGACAAACCCACGGTCTATATTCCTTGGATTACCCAAGCTAAGTGGATTTCTTCTGCTCATTGCCTGTGTATACCTGGTGATTAAACCATCAAACCCAGAATTGTTTTTCTCAAGCCACTGATCAATAACTTCATCTTTAAATTTCAGAAAGATGCCTTCTCCTGAAACCTGGTAAGCAGGGAGCCAGTTTACCTGTTTGTTTGACAATTCAGATTTGTCAATCCTGTTATTTGGATTGATCCTTGCAAAGCCTCTGAATACGCGGGTTTCCTTAAGCTTTTCAACCAGCACAACTTTTTCAAAATAATTCTTAAGGAATGAAGCATTATTATATTTGCTCAGATCCTTTATTACTGCTTTAAAATCTGAATCTTCAGAATCTCTGCCTTTCAGGATATAATCATACTCTTCCTTTCGCAGGGTAAGTGGATTATACGAATCATTTTCAGTCTCCGAAGCGCATGTATCAGTATCTTTTAATATCTCTTCAACTAAAAGTGGCAATATTACTTCTATGTCATTAGCTCCTGTCTGAAAATCATTATTATTGATGATTAATCTCCTAAGCATACCATATGAAACTGTATCCTGATTATATAACAATTTTATTGTTTCAATGCCATATTGTTCAATTATACCCTTAATAGTTTCAGACAGGGTCTCGGAACATTCAGGCAGATACAAAGATGAAATTATATCAGAATAATGGACATTTGAGCCACCCCGAATTAAAACCTGTAAATGTTCCCCACAGTCTTGTGCATTATTTATACCGCCCTGTGTTCCAAGCCAAGGCCGGTAACCTTTACAAAACTGGCCTCTTGGATTGTTCTCAAGGTTGTTTGGGCTTGATGGACTATATTTCTGAGTCTTTTCATCATCCAGACCAATTCTGGCCAAAGCGCTGTTGTATGGGTTTCCCTGATCATCCCTCCATACATTCATAAGTCCTGCAAGGTTTTTCTTTTCTCCACAAGAACAGGAAATCTGAATGCTGCTTAAATCCCCTGCGCCTGTTCCTCCTTTGTATTTCAGTATATGGTCATTATTATCATTTACAGGTCCATTATGAACCCATTCCTTAAAGGGAACATCCTGAATATGGCCATGGCGGCACGCTGCTATAAACCTGATTGGTAGCATTCTGCTATGACAATCAGGGCAATCTTTTCTGTCCACTGCAAAAGTTAGTTGAACCTTTGTCATTCTGCCACATGTGATTTTC
>PWME01000209.1 GCA_003559235.1 Mollicutes bacterium
TGTTTGAGATAAAAATCATTTTTGAATGTTTAACAAGCCGCGGTAAAACCACTTGTTCAGCCCCGCGCCCTTGATGTGCAGGAATAAAGTATTGATAATTTGTTATATGCTTAACGACACTTTCGAGTCTATAAAAACTGCGACTGCCAGCGTACGCTTCATCACCACGCATCAATGCGGCCCATTGATCATGGCTCATTGCGCCTGTACCCGAATCAGTTAATAAGTCGATATAAACATCTTCACTTTTTAAGGCAAAAGGGTTATAGCCTGCACTTTCAAGCAGTTTAATGCGCTGTGATCTTGTCGTTTCCTTAATGGGTTCTACCATCTTAATACGATATGGTTCAGCTTTATAGTTTTTTGGCATGGTTATGCTCCTTCATAATGATGTCAATTTCAGTTTATCGTGTCACAAAAATGAAAACGCTTTTATATTAACAGTTTTCATGCTATAGTGCAAGCATTGCCGGTTTAAGTTTTTAAGCTTTATGGTATACTTTTGCTTGGAGAGTGATAAATATGAACCCATTTGAACCGTATACTTTAAAAAACCGTGTTACATTAAAAAACCGTTTAGTATTAGCCCCTATGACAACGTATAGTGGCAATGAGGATTTGACGGTTTCTGAGGAAGAAAAACATTACTATGCTTTGCGGGCAAAACATTTAGGCATGGTCATTACAGCCGCAACAAGTATCAATGACTCTGCTCAGGCATTTGAGCGACAAATCACGTTAAAAGATGATGCATTTATTCCTTCAATGCGGAGCTTGGCAAACATTATTCAAGCAGAAGGCGCAAAAGCAGTTGTGCAGTTGCATCACGGTGGACGTATGAATCAACCCTCGCTTTATGAAGACAAAAGCAAGATTGTTTCAGCGAGCGCAGTTCCTGCACCAAGACCTAATATGCCCACCCCTCGTGCACTTGACATTGATGAAATCACCAAGACCATTGATGATTTTGCCCAAGCGACCCGCCGCGCTATTGAAGCTGGGTATGACGGGGTCGAATTGCATGGTGCAAACACGTACTTACTCCAACAATTCTTTTCACCGCATTCAAATCAAAGGGACGATCGCTATGGTGGGTCAACGAAAAATAGAATGCGTTTTATTGAAGAACTCATTGATAAAGTTTACGAGGTCATTAATCGCTATGCAGACAACCCCTTTATATTAGGGTATCGCTTTTCTCCTGAAGAATTAGAAGCCCCTGGCATCACGTTAGAAGATACCGTTGAACTAGTTCGGATGTTAAAAGATAAACCGCTTGATTACTTACATGTATCTTTACAAACGTTTGACCAAACTTCTTTGCGCAATAAGGATGATACTGAACCAATTGTAAACAAGTTAGCAAAAGTGATTGATGGGAAAGTTCCCTTTATGGGAGTAGGCGGTCTTAAGAATGCAAACGATTTAACGCGTGCGCTATCGTATCACTATGACCTGCTTGCATTGGGCGTCGCATTGCTTGCCGATCCAGATTGGCCAAAAAAAATTCAACAAAACCTATCGCCATCAAAAATATTTGATGCGAAAACCTTGCCAACGCATCTGTATGCGCGATTGAAAAAAAACGCGCACTATTTTAAATCAACTGGTTACCGCTTTGATGGTTGAATCCATAACGTAATCTAAGTATAATGGAATTAAATAAGCCATGCACTGAAGGAGGCGACTATGTACGAACTCGATGTCATAAAAAAAACTGCTTTAGCTAAGCAGCTTGGTGGTCCACCAGTCTTTCATGAAGGGCGATTGCATGCGGTCCATATCGATAAGGACCACATGGCTCTTGACATTATGCTGTTATCACAAAACAATCCGTTACTTAATGATGATGCGCGTGTCACTTTGCGTCTCAACAATCTTCAGGCGTTTACATTAAAAACGCGTCGAATGGTCAATAGTGTGTTTATCATTCATGACCTTGATATTCGCAAAGAAGGCGAAGTGTTGCGGTTGATTTTGGAAAGTACCCAAGGTGATATGAATGAAATCGTCTTTGAAAGTATCGAATTAGTAGAACGCTAATATAATTGCCTCGAACGATTGCGTTCGAGGTTTTTAAACGCCAATGTCGGCACATAGTCAAGGTGTCAATCCATCTTTTCGAGGATTTTAAATATGACATAGATACTCAATATATGCAAAAGACCGAGTAAAAATAATAGTTCCATTAACGTGGCCCCCTAGTGCTAAAAGGTAGAAGCGTCATCTAAAACCATTATATAAGTTTGTTCGTACGATTTTTATCTAGCCAGACGGTTACTTTTCACGTTTTGCGTAGGCTTTATATCCACCACTTAATACATACACTTCGGGATACCCTTTTTTAATTAAAGCCGTTGCATGTCGAAAAGATTTTCTACCGTTTTCACAGTAAATATAAAGCGGTTGATCTTTGCGTACTTGTTTTTGGGCTTTGTTTTTTAGCATTCGCACCGAAAAGTTCCGTGCCCCTTTAATACGACCCTCGTCAAATTTTTCAGATTTTCGGATATCGATGAGTTGTCCTTTGCGCATGTTTTTTCGAAACGTATCAACATCGACAATCTTAACGTGTTGGCGAAAAGTTTTCTTTTGTTTTCTTGAACTTAAAATAATCCCGATCCACACCCCGAGCACAATAGGGATGAGAAGTGTTATAAAGGTTTCCATTGACTGATGCCTCCTGTCAACGTCATTATAGGGAAGCGCATTAAAAATGTCAACGCAAAAGAAGTTTGAAAATTTGTGATGAAACCGTATCTTATAGTGCATTTATGCTATAATATATGCAGTTATGGTGGAGGTGTTAAGGTGAAATCATTCAAGCATGGATTGTATGGTGGTTCAGGTTTATTAGGGTTTTTAATGGTATACGGATTCGTGCTTGGCTTTCGTGTTTCACAATCACACGAGACAATCGGTGCAATGATGACCTATGCATCGCTTATTGCATGGCCATTTCAAGCGATTGTTGTGACAGCATTAAGTTTACGTCATCCAATCGATACGGTAAAAGCAAAAGTCTTGCGTCGCGCCGCGTTGGTGCCACCACTTGGTGCGGTATTTGCCGTATTAAGCTTTCCAGTTATTTTTTGGGCATTTGGAGGGTGAAGCATGAATAAAACGCTAATTAAATTAAAACGTGTGCTCGGCGCAATGCCTGAGCATTATAAATTATATCATTCAAGTCGCCGCGTCAATAAACAAGCCTATGTATTGTTGTCGCTATTTATTGTAAGTATAATCATTTACATACTTGAATTACTTGGGGTTTTAGAAACTGACATATTCACACCCGCATTTGCACTATTTTTGTTTATTGTCTTAGTACCTGGACCTGTGCTTTACATTGTCATTACGAAACGACAGAATCTTGTATTAACGCATGAAGGTATTTTTAAGGAACGATTATGGAAAAATGGTATTTATATTCCTTATGAAGCGATTACCGCCGCAGATAATGCATTAAGAAGCGAAGTGATTATTTACGGTGGTAAGCAAAAAATACGCATTGACTATACCCATTATGATGATGACTTAAAACACCTTGAAGATATATTAACTTATGCAGGTGCGCTTGGCGCATCACCAATGCGCTATGTTGTGTCGTTTGTTGATAACACCTTACATGTTGAAGGGTTTAAGGACAATCGTGATGAAGAAAGTGAGACACTTTTCAACCGCTTTATTGATACATACCGTTATTTAACCCCAGGCTTCTTTGATGATGTTATGGTCTACAACGCAGAAATCACGGCGATTGAAATTATTGATCATAGACATATTGCGTGGAGCTTAAGTCATGTCGATGTGACCCCTAACCATCCTGAAAACCCCCATTTCAATGCACATAAGACGGATCAAGCGGTTGTGATTTTTACCACAATGCGTGTTGAACGACTTGAAACAATTGATGAAAATGGTGAGGTTTCACCTAAGCCATCACGATTAAAAGCTTTGGTTGATTATGTTAATGCCGGTGTCATATCCGAAATTAATCACAAAGTAGAGCATAAGCATGTTGACATGCTGATTACCCATGGCGTCGAGAGAATTCGCATGCAATTTACGTATAAAGAATTTATCGCTGGGTGGAACGGTTTTGAAGGTTTAAGTTGGTTTGAACAAAAACCAAACGCGTAAACCGTTGTAATTGAAACAAAAACCCTTTATAATAACAGCATAATTTTAGGAGTGATAACCATGATAACCACCAATGATTTTAAAACAGGACAAACGATTCAGCACGAAGATAATATTTATGTTGTGTTAGAGTTTCAACATGTTAAACCAGGTAAAGGGAGTGCCTTTGTTAGAAGCAAACTAAGAAATTTGCGCACAGGTGCTGTCATTGATAAAACATGGCGTGCAGGGGAGAAAGTTGCCACTGCAATGATTGAAAAAGACAAAATGCAATATTTGTATGCGGATGGTGATATGCACGTTTTTATGAACAACGAGACGTACGAACAAATTGAAATGCATGTCGATCAAATCCGCGAACAACTCAATTTTATGAAAGAAAATACTGAGGTCAGCGTTGTTTCTTTTGAAGGAGAGATTCTAGGTGTTGATGTTCCAGAAAAAGTTACGTTAAAAGTTGTTGATGCAGTACCGGGTGTACGCGGTAACACGGCAGCCCACGCAACGAAAGATGCCGTTGTTGAAACAGGCTACAAGCTACAAGTCCCACTGTTTATTGAAGAAGGGGACGAAATTGTTATTAATACACAAACCGGTAAATATAGCACCAAAGCTTAAAGGAGTGAATGTCGTTGGAATACCCCGAGGCCTTACCATTTTTAGTGACTGTCCCGACTGGTAGTTTGGTCGTGCTTTTGGTGTTGCTTGTGGTGTCGAGTTTCTTCTCTATGAGCGAGACGGTGTTTTCAAGTTTAAATGTTATTCGAATACGTAATTATATAGAAGAAAATCGTAAAGGCAGTAAGAGAGCGTATTGGATTCATGAAAACTTTGATTTGACGTTATCAACGATTTTAGTTGGCAATAACTTAGCGAATGTTGCGCTCGCAACGGTTAGTGCGAGCGTTTTTTCGCGTATATTTGCAGGACAAGAAACGTTGGTAATGGTATTTAATACATTGGTAATGACAACGATTATATTAATTTTTGGCGAAATTATTCCAAAAAGCACGGCGAAAATGCATGCTGATCCGATTGCATTAAAAATCAGTGGCATATTATTTGTCCTTATAAAAATAATGAAGCCGATTACCATTATTTTTATAGGCATTAAGAAGATATTTATTAAACCAGATAACCGAGTGACAATTAGTGTGACAGAAGATGAGCTTGAAACCATCATCGATACGATGGAAGAAGAAGGGTCGATTGATGAAGACGAAGCTGAAATGTTGCAAAGTGTATTAGATTTAAGTCAACGCAAGGTGTATGAAATTATGACACCGCGTGTTGATATGATTGCGGTGAGTATTAACGATGACCTTGAAACGGTGAAAGCACTCTTTTTCGATCATCAATTTTCACGTTTACCGGTTTATGATGGTGACCGCGATAATATTGTTGGGATATTAAATGAACGAGATTTTTTCACCAGCATTATTAAAGAATCTAAGTTTGACATTCGCGCATTAATGACTGCGCCAGTCTTTGTGTCTAAATCCATGCGCGCCGATACACTCATTGAGACGTTGCAACGTGAAAACCTTCACCTTGCGGTGGTTAGTGACGAGTTTGGTGGGACAAGCGGTATTGTTACGATGGAAGATGCACTTGAAGAACTGGTCGGCGAAATTTATGATGAACACGATGATGTTGAAGATGACTACATTCGGGTTCTCTCTGACAATAAATATGATATAAATGCTGACATAGATTTGGATGATTTATTTGAAGAACTAAATCTCGGCATACCACCAACGGAAGAAAAAACGTTGGGTGGGTGGTTGTTTGAACAGTTCGAATCCATTCCAGAAGTTGATATGAGTTATGTGATGCGTCAAACGATTGTGACGTTCAACGCAACGGAAGATGCACCACCACGCACGGTTGACATTACGTTTGTTATTCGTGAAATGAAGGAACGTCGTATTAAACATGTTCACATGGTTGTAACCGATGTTGAACCTAATGGCACACATAATGGTGATGATGACTAATGGAACGGCTTCAAAAGGTGATTGCTGCAGGCGGTGTGTGTTCAAGACGCAAAGCGGAAACATTGATTACAGAAGGGCGCGTTCGTGTAAATGGAGAAGTTGTTCGCGAACTTGGCGTTAAAGTATCGTCAAATGATGTGGTAAGTGTGGACGGGAAAAAAGTCGATCGAGAACCGCCTGTACATTATGTGTTTTATAAACCTGAGGGATGCGTTAGCACAACCGATGATGAATTAGGGCGCAAGACAGTGCTTGATTTCATTGAAACGGACGCACGCATTTTTCCTGTTGGGCGTCTTGATTATGACACATCAGGGGTATTGATCTTATCGAACGATGGTGATTTCACACAAAACATGTTGCACCCGAGCCGTCGCATTGAAAAAGAATATGAAGTGACAATTGAAGGATTTTTACGTCGCGAAACTTCTTTAAAGATTGAAAAAGGGTTTGTATTGGATGGTGAAAAAACGGCGCGAACACGGATTCGGAATGTAAAAGCAGACAAGAAAAAGGCCACAACTAAGCTTAATATTGTTGTTATAGAGGGAAGATATCATCTTGTTAAACGGTTATTTGAAAACTTCGGACATACGGTTAAAAAATTAAAACGCATCCGGTTTGGCATCATTACGTTAGATGGGTTAGCACGTGGTGATGTTCGGTTGTTGAAGCCTCATGAATACAAACAATTAATGCATTTGGCTAAGCAATCTAAGTAATAAAAATTCGGTGTTGTTTATGAGAACTAAAATGTGATAGACTGTATACGGGTTCACATCGAGGTGAAGGTATGAAAAAACTAAACCACTATCAAAAAGACATTATCTTTTTGGTAATGCTAATCGTACTTCAATTAGCATTTGCAACATTTTTCCCGTTTCGAAATCCAGACAATGTCAATAATGTTGACGTGGATCGTATGTTCTTGATGGTAAGATTTGAGTTTCTCGATGCTAATGTTACCATGACTTATCTTCCGATCCTTCCTATTGTTTTCGCGATACTGTTATTGATTTTGCTTTTGATGAAGTATCGGCGTTGGGCACTCATTTATGGATTTGCTGTTGTGCTTGTTGCCAAAGCGTATTATATCGGTGAATTGTTTGCGCTTGAAGGCACGCATGATTCCTTGGTTGCGGAAGGATTATTGGTTCGGACAGTGCTTGTTAACGGTGATGTTGCAGCACAAGATTTTGCTTTACCCATCTTAGCTGTGTTACTTGTAATTAAAATCGGCATTTATGTGCATGATACGGTCATGTATAACAAAGCAAAAAAACAAACAACATAAAAATAGCCTCACGCTGAGGCTGTTTTTTATCACATATCTGAGGAGATAGAATGAAACAACGCATTTTCGTTTACTCGTTATTGATTGCTTTTGCGGCAAGTGCACTGATGGCGGCTCAAGGTGATTTAGACAGTGCCTTATCGGTATGGATGTTTGTGCCGGCGATATGGTTTTTTCTTATTGGTAAATTCAAAGATCGCTTTCGTAACGCTTTACCAATTTTTGCGTTGGCACTCTTTTTGATGGTTGGTTCGTATACGGGTGAATGGAATGCTGCGCTTTGGATCTTTTTCTTTGTGCCTTATGTCGCACTGTTATTAAAACCCCGCAGACATATTGTTAAGTATATTACTCTTGCATTATCGACACTTTATTTGATTTTTGGTTTGGCAACTGGTGTATGGTTACCGGTAGGATTTCGGATTGCCATGGTCATAATCATTTATATGATTTTTATTCCTCCAATGCTCTTTGCGTGGTGTATGAAGCCTTATTTTGCATTTAAGCGTCGTCTGAAGCGATGGCTGCCGTTTTTTCGTAACTGATAATGAGTACGGTTGCAACCATAAACGCAACCGCGATATAAAGATACGTTGACAAGCGATGCGTCAGCCCAACATAATAGCCTGCACTCATGGCCGCGTTAATACCGGCATGGAATACAATGACAAGTGGTAGGCTTTTTGTTTTGGCAAAAAGCCACCCAAGGTACATGCTAAAGACAATTCCTTGCAATAAAAAAGGTAAAAACGCATTGTCGCTATGTGGTAATGCATCAATAAAAAACATCGGTAGATGCCATAAAGCCCAAACAACACCAAGAATAATCGTTAAAGGGAATAAGGACATAAATTGTTTCATATGGTTTTGCACAATACCCCGCCAGCCAATTTCTTCAAGTCCCCCAAAGATAATCGAAGGCAATAAATACACGAAATATAATGGTAAAAGCGGTGCTTCGTCAAGTGAAAATCCACCGACTAAGGCAAACATGACATGCATCATAGTCAATGCTAATGGTGCAAAGAGTGCGAACATAATGAAGTTCAAAGGTTGCTTAAAGCTTTTTAGTTGTGAATAAAACGTTGCTTTACCGGTTTGACTTCCAAGTTTATGGATGCACAAAAAGGCCACAATGGTTGGAGCACTACCCCCAGTGATAAACAACAACTGACCTATTCCGCTGTCAAATACAAGATTGTGGTGGTTTAATAAATAAATCAACAAACCATGACTTGCGTAAGTGATAAAAAATGTTATGAGTAAAAACCATTGGACTAATTTCATAATAACCTCCGGTAATTTCATTGTAAAAGGAGACGCGACGCGTCTCCTTAGTTATTAACCAAATAACCCATCGACAGTGAATAATACTGCAAAGACTAAACTAATGATTGTCATTAATTTGATCAAAATATTAATTGAAGGTCCACTGGTATCTTTAAATGGATCGCCAACTGTATCTCCAGTAACACTTGCTTTATGCGCAAAAGAACCTTTGTCTCCAAAGTTGCCTTCTTCAATATATTTCTTTGCATTATCCCATGCGCCGCCACTGTTGGCCATGAATATTGCCATGCTAATACCGCTTGCGAGCGCACCGGCGAGTAAACCACCAAGTGCCTCACTCCCCAAAACAAATCCAACTAAGAGAGGCATTGAAACAGCAAGCAATCCTGGAATAACCATTTCTTTTAAAGCGGCTTTGGTTGAAATATCAACACAACGAGCGTAATCGGGTTTCGTTTCTCTTGTCATAATGCCAGGCATTTCACGGAACTGACGTCGCACTTCCTCAATCATTTTACCAGCCGCGCGCCCCACGCTTGACATCGTTAAAGAACTAAAGGCAAATGGTAGCATCGCACCAATTAGAATCCCAACGATGACTCGCGGCTGCGCAATGTCGATGGCTTCAAGTCCAGGCGCTGCTTGAATAAAAGAACTAAACAAAGCAAGTGACGTTAATGCGGCACTTCCAATTGCAAAGCCCTTCCCTATCGCCGCGGTTGTATTTCCTACACTATCGAGCTTATCTGTGACTTCACGAACTTTAGGGTCCATGTTGCACATTTCTGCAATGCCACCAGCATTATCAGCAATGGGGCCATAAGCATCAATTGCAATGGTCATACCGGTTGTAGCAAGCATGCCAACAGCGCTTAAAGCAATGCCATAAAGTCCTGCAAAGAAGTAAGAGATAAGAATAACAATACCAATTAATACAATTGGAATCGCGGTTGATTCCATACCGATTGAAAGTCCGCCAATAATATTGGTCGCATGACCTGTTTCAGATTGTTTTGCAATGTCACGGACACGATGATAATCACTAGATGTATACATTTCGGTGATAATCCCGATGATAATCCCAACCGATAAACCTGCAAAAATTGCGACAAACGGACCAAAGTGTTCAAAATACCCTTCGGAAACATAATACCATGTCAATGCAAGGGTGGCGATAAAGAAAACCGCCCCAGCAACATACGTTGCTTTTTTCAACACTTTATGCGGTTCGTCCGCTTCTTTAGTGCGCACGGTAATGGTACCAATTATCGCAGAAACAATCCCGATACCTGCCAAGAAAATTGGGAACAAAGCCCATTCTACATTGTGTTCTGTCCCAAGTAAAGCTCCTAAGGTTAAGGCTGCAATCAACGAACCGATATAAGATTCAAATAAGTCAGCACCCATGCCTGCAACATCACCAACATTATCGCCAACATTATCAGCGATTACTGCAGGGTTTCTTGGGTCATCTTCAGGTATACCCGCTTCAACTTTCCCCACTAAATCCGCACCAACGTCGGCCGCTTTTGTGTATATACCGCCACCAACGCGCGCAAACAAAGCAATCGAAGAAGCACCGAGACCGAAACCAGTAATGTATTGGATGAAGTCACGCAATAATGCATCGTCAACATCAATTGGGAAATTAAACCAATTGATTCCAACCAAATAGGCTACAATAAGACCCGCAAGCCCTAATCCAACGACAGCCATTCCCATGACAGCACCACCACTGAAGGCTATGTCAAGTGCTTTGTTCATGCCGTGATCATTTGCGCTTGTTGCAGTGCGTGAGTTAGATGCAACCGCCCCGCGCATGCCGAGATAACCTGCAAGGCCACTTAAGAATGCACCAAGCAAAAAGGCTGAAGCGGTTTGAAAGTTAATCGCAAATCCAATCACAAAAAAAAGCACGAA
>PWME01000175.1 GCA_003559235.1 Mollicutes bacterium
CGCCCGAGTGCCCGGGCACAGGCCCCGTTTTCCAGCAGCCGATGAATCGTCTCCCGGAGTTCGCTCCGATTCCTGACAACTTCCACCGCATCGGCGGCGCACAGAACTTCCATTTCCGGCCGGAAGTTGCCGGTATGCGCTCCGACCACAACCGCTTTGCCCAGTGCGGCCGGCTCCATCATATTTTGCCCGCCGCCCGGCGGGAAAAGGCTTCGACCGACAAACACCACCGTTGCCAGCGCGTAGCATGAGACCAGTTCACCGATGGTATCGACGATGATGACAGCGTCCTGACTCGCCGCCCCGCCTTTGTTCTCCAGTTCGGTTTTCCGTTCGACCTTATACCCGCTTTTGCGAAGGGCTTTCGCGATCCGGCCGGCCCGCTCGATATGCCGGGGCGCTATAACAAGCCGCAGCGACGGGTGGGCGTCCTGCAGACTGCGCCATACATGCGCCAGCGCCGTCTCCTCCCGGTCATGGGTGCTCCCACCGACCAGTACCCCGTCGCCCGGCTGAATCCGGAACGTTTTCATCAATTTGGTGATGGAATCGTTATCGCCGGCCGTATCCAGAACCTCATATTTCAACGATCCCGTATCCGCGATCCTCTCCCCGTCGATTCCGGCGTATTCAAAACGCCCGGCGTCTGTTGCGCTCCGGGCGCAACACAGTTTGATCGCCTCGCGGGCTTGCGGCAGAAGACGCAACAAGCAGCGCATCAGCCGGGAAGAGAGCGCGTTCATCCTGCCGTTCAGTATCGCAACGGGGATACGCCGCTGCGTGCAGGCAAGGAGCATATTGGGCCATATTTCCTGTTCCACAAGCAGCAGTGCAGAGGGTTTGACGCGCTCCAGAGCGGCATTGACGCAGGGAGACAGATCGCATGGAAAGAAAAAAACGGCATGATGCGGGTACAACTCGCGCAACCGTTCGATTCCGGTATCGGTGCAGGAGGAGAAGACGATATCCGTGCGCGGATATTCGTTCCGGATCCATTCGACCACGCGCAAAGGGATGGAGGCTTCCCCGACACTGGCGCAATGGATCCACAACCTGCGCCGCCGGGGCGGCAGGCGGGGAACAAACCCCAATCGGTGCCGGAGGCCGGCCCGGTAACGGCGCGAGCGCGGCGCCATGAAAAGCCAACGCGGCGAAATGATCACTCCAAGCCATGTATACAGTGCATCGAGAATGGTTGATGTCATAATAAAACAATATAAATCTCGGGTGCAGGCGAAAACGTTTTTCACCCCGAATACAACAGAAAACCCAACCGGACAAGCCGGAATCCGGAATATCGATGTTGCGCCGGATACGGCGCCTCACGACCGGGATGCCGGCTGTTTTTTGAGCGCTATATTTTATCACATTCTTCAGCAACGGCGCGATAAGCCCCGAGTGTTCCTATATCGCGCACTCTCTTATCCGTAATTATGGCGTAAACGCGGCTTCGCGGCACCAGCCATGCCATGAAATGACCGGGAGCATCCGGGTCGTTCCCGTCATGGAGGTACGTATGCACTGCCTCGATTGCGCCGGGGGCATAGACATAATAAGGCGGCACGACAAGGTCGCGCGGCGGGCTGTCGGATTTTTCGACAAAACGCAGCACCCGGCCTTCGCCGTTCACCGTTACGACCCCTTTCCTCCGGAGCTCTGCGCGATCGTTGAGACGGTATGCGAACACAGCGTTGGCACGGCGCTCTTTGGCCAGGTCGATTGCAGCGGTTATATCGAAGTCGGCGATATTGTCGGTGCCGGCAACGTAAAGGAACCCGGATCCGTCAATGTCCGCCGAATCGAGTGCAAACTTTATGTCCCCGACCGCTCCAAGGCGGTTCTCGTTGGAATCGGTGCCGTCACTTAAAATTTCTATGGGTTGGGAACCCGGTGGCCGCGAGCCGGCCCAACGGCGAAACTGTCCGACAAACCGTTCGTTTGTGACAAGATAAAATTTCTTGATATCCGCATGTGCCTGGAGCGCTTCCACGTTGTAATCCAGGATCGTTTTCCCGGCCACCGGCAGCAGCGCCTTCGGCCGGTCTTTCGTGAGCGGATACAGACGGGTTGCATAACCGCCTGCCAGGAGAATAGCATCCATCGTTTCACGCCTCCCCGCTATTGTTTTCGCTGTTTTTTCGGCTTCTTTCCTGTCGGGATCGGGATCGTTCTCCGTGCTTCCGCACGTGACCGGATCCTCTTCGACCTGACAATGTGGCGCCTGCCTGTCGGCAGACAGGGCAAAAAAACTATTTTTCAAGATTGTAACTGCTGTTGTAACAAAAATTAGAAATTACGAATGAGGAATGAGGAATTAACGACAACGGATGAACGACTCAAAAGCAAAAAAGACGGTGGAACAACAATTCCTCATTCCTCATTCCAGATTCCGGCTTGTCCGGGTTGGGTATTCCATTTCGGAAATATCGTCAATCGCCCATTCCTTTCCTTCGTCATTGGATATTGGGTGTTGGATATTGGATATTCATTTTTTTCGCATATCGACAATCTTGTGTCGATGTACGCTCATTAAGCGCCTAACCTGCCTTTCTCACAAAGCAACGACAATTATTTACATAAACGGCTATAAATTTGACGATAAAAGAAAGATTATACGACATCTTCAAGCTCCACTCTGTTTTCTTGCC
>PWME01000156.1 GCA_003559235.1 Mollicutes bacterium
CCAAAATCACAAGCAATCCAACGACGGCCAAGTTTTTCCGCTACTGCCGGTGTTGTTCCGGAACCGGCAAATATATCCATGACCAAGTCATTCTTCTTAGTTGTTATTTGAATTATCAATTTAAGAAGTCCTTCTGGCTTTTGAGTTGGATAATCAACTCTTTCAGATGATAAGTTTAGGACAGGTCTCACATTAAACTCGTTTAACCTTCCTTCGTCATATGATTCTATTAAACCTTCCCATATATCCCTAAGTAACGTATCACTGTAATATCGCCCATTTTCATCCTGTTGTGAATCCATAAAAGGTTTATCTAAGTATTGTCTTTCACTTATATTTTTCACTTGGAAAATATTAGACTTTTTATATACAAGAATATTATCGTGCTTTCTTGGCAAAGATGCTGTCTTGGATGCTCCGCCAGAACGATAACTCCACACTACTTCATTAACAAAATTATCCTTCCCAAAAACCTCATCCATTATAATCTTCACATAATGACTCATCTTTTGGTCAAGATGAACATAAATACTTCCATCATCTGCTAATATCTCTCTCATAAATATCAATCTTTCTCTTAAGCTTTCTAAAAACTCTGCTCGGTCTATCTTATCAGAGTAGCTTGCTTCTCCATCAGAACCCTTAAAATCTCCTTTAGTGGCAAAGGGAGGATCAATATAGATAAGTTTTACCTTTCCTTTTATTTTATCTTTAATAAGAGGATTTTCGTTAATAAAGCAAGTTTTGAGAAATTGCAGGTTATCACCTTGCACAATCATATTATGCCACTTACTATCTTCACTTTCTTCTTCTTTTAAAACATCTATTAGTTTTAGCTCTGTCTGCATTTTTCCTCCACTATAAACTCTTTCAATTTCAAGTGGTGCAGCACCTCCCATTAGAGCAATCTGATTTAAAATATAGGCTTCTCCCCTCTTACCGGCATATTCAATTGTAGGAACTTTGTTTTCGTTAAACTTGTCATAATCAAACTTATTCTCTTCTGCCAATTTTTTGAAGAAACCGGGAGAAAGTTTTTGTGCTATCTCTAAAGAAATCTCTGTTCCACTATTTATAGAATCAATAACTTTTTGAATTTCTTCTTCGGTTAAATTTATTTTGCTCATATTTTTGTTTTTAACTATTTTAAGCTTTCTTCAAGCATTTTATTTAAAACATCTATTTTTGTTTCTTCATCTTCTGTAGGCATAAGATTAAACTTGTTAATTCTCAAGAAAGAGTAACCGTACTGCTCTAGCTCTAACTGTCTTTCAATATCATATTCTTTATATTCTTGACTATAATTTTGCGTATTTATTTCTTCAGGATTATTAAAATGAAACTCTAGTCCATCGTATTCTATTATAAGGGGCTTTTCTTCTCCGTCTTTAGATAGTGTTAGAAGAAAATCAACTCTGTATTTGGGAATATATTTTTTAAACTCTTCTTCTATATATTTACCTATATTAAACTGAGGTATAATTTTGATATGATTTTTGTTTTCTTGAAAAAACTTTGTTTGTGTTATGAGGTTGTAAACTTCCCTTTCTTTTTCTGAATCAAAAATTGATTCATCTTCTACATAATTATCGCTGGTATTACTTAATATTTCTTCGTAGTGCTTAATGGCAACTCCTAGTGAAGTATCTGTATATTTACCAAGAGGCATGCTGTGTACAAATACCATTGTATCTTTTGCGCGACTAAAGCCAACATTGAGTCGTTGTTTTTTGAGATTGCGAATATCATCTGTTGCACTTCCGGTTGCTGGATAAATATATTTCAAGCTTGCGTTACTTATATTTTTATCTTCAACAAAAGAGTAATAAACAATATCTCTTTCAATTCCCTGAACATCACCAACAAACCATATCTCTAAATTGTTTTCTTTTTTTAGCTTATAGTAATCTGGTAAATCTTGTTGCAATATCTCCTTCATCTTATTAGCTTGCTCTCTAAAAGAGCATATAATCCCGGTAGTTCCTCTATATCCATTATTTACAAGATTTTCTAAGTCTTCTTTTATCGCTTCTATTTCATCTAGATTGACATTATTTGTTGATACCCCTTGTGTCTCTACTTTTAAAAATCTAATAGTTTCTTGAATAGGTTTTGTTCTTATTCTGTTAGTTATTAGATTAATCTGGTTTTCTTTGTAAAAATGTTCTTTTGAATAGCTAATAATTTCCGGAAAACTTCTAAATTGAACATTAAGAGATGTTTTATAGTTAGCCATTGCTTCTGCAAATGAAAGCGTTGATGTTCTTACCGAAAATGTTTTTAACCACTCTATTTTACCCGGTTCAGGAGTATAAACAGGGCAGGAAAATCTTTCGTCTTCTGGTATATCTGTGGACACCTCTTCAGCAATTTCATTAATCTCATCTTCTGAAAAATTTTCACTTGCATCTTTGCGATAATCTTCAAGTATGTCTTTAAAATACTTTTCCGAATATTTTTTACTTACATTAATGGCTCCCACCGACCCATACTGAAGCTGATCACCAAAAACAATTGTTTGCTTTGCTCTTAGGATAAGAGAGATAGATTCTGCAATAGAAACCTGCGAGGCCTCGTCAATTATCAATAAATCAATAATATCTTCTTCCATTGGAAAATATTCTGACACTAGTTCGGGATTAGAA
>PWME01000234.1 GCA_003559235.1 Mollicutes bacterium
AGGGCACTATCGATTGCGACTCGGATTGCGAGCCGACGGTGGCGGACGTACACGGTTTCCATTTCATGAAGGGGGCGCCCGGCTCGGTTATAACCAATTCGGGAACGGTTTCCGCCCTGGCGGACCTCAGAAACGTCGAGATCGACGACGACCTGGCACTGCGGGTTTACGGCTTCAGGTTGCGGGGCGGCGGAGATGTCGAGCTGCTCAACAGCGGAGCGGTGACTGCCGCCGTCAATCTGCAGGATATTCTGTTACTCGATGAGGTGCTCCCGGCCGGCGAAGCGGCTGCCGACCCAGCTGCTTTGGGCTTTCTGGAACTCAGCGGGATTTCCGTCGGTTGCGCGGAGGGCGCTGAGATAACCAATACAGGAGTTGTCAGCGTCTCGGCTTCCGCCGAAGGCGTCAATACGGACGAGAGCAGATTTGTGGCTACCGGCATCTCGGTGTGGGGCGGAGAGGCGAAAGTGGACAACCAGGGGCTGATCGTCCTGGACGTCGACGACCTCGGCGAGACCACCGAAGGGGCACAGATCGTGCCGCTCGGGGAAGGTAACGGGCTGTACCGCACCGCCTCGGCAGTGCTGTTCGAGGGCACGACGGCCGATTTCTCCAATACCGGCGTCCTCTATGCCTCGGGCAACGCCCGCGCGCTCTCGCTTTACACTTCTGAAGTGGACGCGTTTGTGAACAACGGAGGTTCGCACGTCACCCTCAAGGACGGGTTCGGCCTGGTCCTGCACGGCGATCCTGAGGAAGTAAGACGGCCCATCTATGTGGGCGCCGGCAGCACGCTCGATCTGAACGGCGTTGACCTGCTGATTCATGGAAACAGCGCCGTCAAGCTCGGTGACCCGTACTACCTGATTGAAACGGAAGAAGAGGTGAAAGAGGTGATAGGGTTGATCGACAACGGCGGGAATGGCGGCAATGGCGGCCCGGTCCTGAACGAATGGGGCGAACTGGTCAAGAAGTTCAGTAACCCCGATATCAGCGTGGACTGGCACGTCGGCGGTGAAGTCGAAGAGATCGTGCTGAAAGGCGGCGGCAATGACGGCCCGGACAAGGGCGAGGATTCCGCGGTGATCTTCAACTTCACCCCGTCCGGCAACCAGGGGGCGACCTCCGCCAGAGCCGCCCTGGCCGGCATCTATTCCTCGCAGGGGCAGTTCATGAGCCTTGTCCGCGACCAGAACCTGCGCGGGGGCGGATTCTTCGGCGATGTGTTCTCAAAGACCGAAGAGCCCGAACCGATACTGCTGGCCTCGGCTGGTGCGTCGTTCTTCAGCTTCGCCGGCAATCCGGACGGCATGTATCACGACGGTGTGTACGTGCTCCCCTACGCCACCTGGGTCAACGACTCCGGGATGGGCGCCGATATGGACTCCACCGGGCTTCTGATGGGTTACGAGCGTGACCTGGAGCCCTTCACGGTCGGCCTGGTGGCCGGCTACGGGCGCAATCACGTGAGCTATACCGGCGACTACTCGGGGAACCGCGAGAACCAGAACGTGTATACCATAGGCGCCTACGGAGTCCATCACCTGGATAACTGGTTCACCAACTTTGGACTGAACTACAACTACATCCGGCACAATTACACGGGCCGCACGGGCCTGAACCTCGATATCCGCGAGAACGACCGCTACGCCAGCAACGCGCTGGTGGGGCAGGCGGAGACCGGCCCGAAGATCGAGGATGGGAGCTGGGGCGTGTATCCCGCGGCGGGCCTTCGGTGGACGTACTGGCACACCGAGCGCCGCACGACCAGGACGGATTCTGCCTGGGAGAAGACGTACAGTTCGTTCGACAAGCACTACGTGCATGCCCTCCTTGGCGCGGACGCCTGCAACAGATGGGATGTGGAAGGCGCTGGTGTGATCGAGCTGCAGGGCGGTCTTAAGCTCGAACATGCGCTGACCAACCGCGACGTCACGGTGGCGCAGAGACTGCAGGGCCAGCGTTCGAAAACCAGCCAGTCCATAGGTGACACCTCGCTTGTGGCAAATCTTGCCGGCAGCTACCGTTGGGACAATTTCAAGGTGAAGCTCGGCGTCATGAGCCAGCACAACAGGGACTACGACGCCTACAGCACCTACGGCCAGTTCGGCATTGCCTGGTGAAGAAAAAAGCTAACCCGCTTCTCACGGGTTCCCGGTGATCTGCCTGCCTGTGCGCACGCACAGGCAGGCAGCAGCTGTGGCAGAAGACAAACGCCGCAGTATTCTCGTTGGTTTATGAAATATGCGGGGGTTACCCGGGGCCTTCCGGATCCGTTCATGTTCGAGGCCGGGGAGGAGCGAGGAGGAAGCAATTTTGGTGCGGATGGGGAGATTCGAACTCCCATGGGGTTTGATCCCCACCAGGCCCTCAACCTGGCGCGTCTGCCTGTTCCGCCACATCCGCTCCGGACAGAGGAAAGATTCTATACCAAAACCGGGCTGGATGTCAAGGAACCGCCCGGAGATCGCGGGAAACAGGGAGAATCTCCGGACAATCTGCGTTCCGGGACATGCAAAAAACGGCTGCAGCGTAAAATGCGGGCTACCGGTTTTCGTCCGGTTCCTCCAGGTCCGGCAGCCATTCCCCGGCCGTATCGGCCCCGCCGGCCGCATCACTCTCACCATCAAAGCCCTCGGCCGCC
>PWME01000015.1 GCA_003559235.1 Mollicutes bacterium
AACTTCGCGCGACTTAATGACATGTCTAAGTGGACAGGTCCATCGGATGAGACACTGACATAAGGCAGTGAAATCGACGTTTTTGAAACCCCTGATAAATCTTTTTTCGCTTTTTCTGCGGCGTCTTTAACCCGCTGCATTGCCATTTTGTCTTTTTTAAGGTCAACGCCACTTTCTTTTTTAAACTCACTGACGATGTAATCAATCACGCGCTCATCAAAGTCATCACCACCGAGTCGGTTGTTTCCGGCGGTTGATATAACTTCGAAAGTACCCTCAGAAAGTTCTAAGATGGATACGTCAAACGTTCCCCCACCTAAGTCAAAGACAAGAATCGTTTGGTCTTGTTCTTGCTTATCAATACCATACGCAAGCGCTGCGGCGGTTGGTTCGTTAATAATCCGTTTTACATCTAACCCAGCAATTTTCCCTGCGTCTTTTGTGGCTTGGCGTTCAGCGTCATTAAAATACGCTGGCACGGTAATAACCGCTTCCGTTACTTTTTCACCAAGATAGCTTTCTGCGGTTGCTTTTAAGTTTTGTAAAACCATCGCAGAGATTTCTTGGGGTGTGTATGCTTTTTTGTTGGCGCTAATTTTTTCTTTCGTACCCATTTTACGTTTGATTGATGACACTGTATCAGGGTTTGTGACGAGTTGGCGTTTTGCGACTTCACCAACTTGAATTTCGCCGTCTTTAAATGCGACGACACTTGGGGTCGTACGGCCACCTTCTGGATTGGCGATAACGGTTGGTTCGCCACCTTCCATTACGGCGACACAAGAGTTTGTTGTACCAAGATCAATACCGATCATTTTTCCCATGTTTATTCATCTCCTTTTATCATTCGCTTACTTTTACCATGGCGGGTCTAATAACCCGGTCTTTATATTTATAGCCTTTTTGATACACTTCGAGGACGTGGTCACTCTCTACACCTTCTGCGGCTTCTTTTGCGACCGCGTGGTGTACGGTTGGATCGAAGGGTACCCCTTCGGTTTCAATGGTTTCTAACCCATCTTTTTTCAACGTTTCATGCAATTCTTTTAAAATCATATCGAAGCCTTTAATGTGTTTCTTAAGCGCATCATTAGACGATTCTTTTTCTAATCCACGTTCAAAATTGTCTAACGGACTAAGTAACTCTCTAATCAGATCAATGCGCGCGTATTTACGGTCTTTGATGCGTTCTTCAGTCATCCGTCTTTTAAAGTTTTGTAATTCCGCTTCATTTCTTAATAATCGGTCTTCTAATGAAGCAATTTCTTCTTTTAGCGCTTTAATTTCATCATCTTTGGTCGGTTTTTTCTTTTTCTTTGGTTTTTTTTTCGTTTCTTCTACAGCTTCTTCTTTTGGTGGGGTTTCTTCATCTTTGGGTTGTTCTGATTGGTGCTTTTCTTTATCTTCCATGCAATCCTCCTACTCGTCATCCTTATACAGTTTTGAAATATGGGCCGCCAAATACTTTATAAGCGGAATCACTTTTTGGTATTCCATCCGCGTTGGCCCAACCACCGCAATGGTGCCTTGTTCGTTTTCTGATAACTCGTATGGCACCATGACCACCGAACAGTTTTTCATCGCCCGCATTTGGTTTTCTTGGCCAATTCTTACTGTTAACCCGTTGGATTCACTATGTTCAACGAGCTTTAAAATGTCATTTTTTTCAAAGAAATTCATCAACTCGCGCACCCGTTCAAGATTACTAAACTCAGGTTGATAAAGCATTTTGCTTTGGCCAGACATATAATAATTGCTTTGGGTAAAACGGGTGAAGGCTTCCAAAAATGCATCAATAATTTGGCGGTTATAGGCAAGCAAATCTTTAATCTTATCTTCATTAATTTCATAATGTAACTTCTCACTTACTTGAGAAATCGGTACATCGTATAAAATATCATTAAAGATTTCAATAATTTGTTTTAACTCACCCGTATCCGCTTCTTGTGGCAAGGTAACATTACGGCTTTCAACGTGCCCTTGGTTCGTCACCACAAGCAACACACACATTTTTTCTGTGACAGGAATGAGTTCAATTTTGCGAACCCGTGAATTGTGTGCGCTTGGCCCAAGCGCAATGGTTGTATAATTCGTTAATTGACTGAGTAAATTCATCGCTTGTTTAATCGCTTCATCACGGTGAATATCCGGTTGTGAAAACAAATCATCAATAACCGCTAAATCCATATTTGGATCATCATCGTCAATTAACTCGTTGACATAAAAATGGTACCCTTTTTCACTTGGCACCCGGCCACTTGAAGAATGCGTTTTTTCTAAAAATCCATATTCTTCTAAATCAGCCATGTCATTACGGATCGTTGCCGGTGAATATTCAAGTAACTTTGAAAGCGTTCGTGAACCAACGGGCTCAGCCGTTTTCACAAACGTTTCAACGATTAATTTAAGGATGGTTTTTTGCCGTGTTGTCACCATGGTTTCACCCCATTAGCACTCTTCTCATGAGATTGCTAATGGTATTATAAACGATTGCGATAGCACTGTCAAGGGATGAGTGCTAAAAGTCGTTATTTCCAAAAAAAAACTGACGGTTGGTGAAAAGTGTGGGATTAAACACCAGAAAACATCTTAATTAAGAGCTTAACTCACATTTGTATTTCATCACAAGATTCTCTAG
>PWME01000070.1 GCA_003559235.1 Mollicutes bacterium
CGGTCCGGTTTTACATGCGATCCTTTCATCATGGCCCGGGACCGATGTCAGGGAGTGGCCGGTACTGGCGGATGATCCCGGCGCTGCCCGGACCCGCCTGCAGGAGCTTAAAGAAGAATCGGATGTGATCATTACCAGCGGTGGCATATCGGCCGGAAGATATGATTATTTGTATGACGCGCTGACAGATCTGGGCGCCGATTGTCTCATCAGAAAAGTGCGTCAAAAGCCCGGCAAGCCGGTAACCGTATTCCGGTGGGATGGTGTAACGGTCATTTGCCTGCCCGGCAACCCGGTATCGGCTACGGCCATTGCAGAGCTCTACGCCCGCCGGATTGTGCTCCGTCTCCAGGAATTGCCGGCCGACCCTGTTTTCGGGGCGTTCATACAACACGAACTCTCCAATCCGGGAAACCGGACCCTTTTTATGCCTGCGGCGTTGTCGGTTAACGACGGAATGCTTTGGGTTGGAAGCCGGAGGTCAATGCGCTCCCATCTGATGCAGCAGTATCGCGGCAGCAGGGTTTATCTGCGGCTCGAGCCGGATGCGCATCTGAAAGCCGGGGACAAGGTGACTTGTCACGCTGTTACGGATGGATATGGTCCGGCTGGAGGTGTTTTGTGATGACCGGCCGGACGATATATCTGCTTTGCGGGGGCGCTTCCCGCAGAATAGGACGCGACAAGGCGATGCTTCCGGTCGGAGAGAAAATGTTGCTGGAGCATCAGATCGGGAAGTGCGGCAATGTGTTTGATGAGGTTGTGCTGTTAAGCGGCCAAAAAAAGTATCCGGTCACTCACCGGCATCTTTTCGACCGGTACAATGATGCAGGTCCGCTTTCGGGATTATTGGCGGCATTGGAGGATAAAGGAACGGAGGGACAAACAAGCCGGCAGGCGGCCGGGGAAACGACTGCGGGAAGATCCGGGAAAACGACTGCGGGAAGATCCGGGGAAACGATTGATAAAGCGGCAGGGAAATCATCCGGAAAAATGGACGCAAAAACATCCGGGAAGAGGGCCGGAGAAACGGCCGGAACGGTAACCGGGAAAACGATTGCTGCAGCGGCCGGCAGAACAGGCGGTCCGGAATCCGGTATCCGTGTAGTGATGGCGGTCGATCTTCCGGGAGTCAGTCTCGATACATTGCACCGGCTGGCATCCGCCCATCTACCGGACGGATTTGATGCGATGATCGCCGTACCGTACGGGACAGAAAAGCCCGGATCGGAAAGCATTTCCCGCTCAAAATCTTACCAGCCAAGAGCTTTTCAGCCCCTGTTGGGGATTTATCATCGACGCGTCACAGACCGGTTGCATGATTATCTGTCAACCGGTCGCCGTTCGGTGGCGGGATTTCTCGAGCAAATACGTGTGGATGTATTCTATGTTCCGGAAAGCGAGTTGCAGAACATCAATACGGAGTCAGATTATAACCGGTTTTCGAACCGGTTGCGATAAGCGGCAATTGATTTGAGACAGCCGTCGGTCATTGTTCATGCCCGTTGCCGGGGCAGGACAACTGTATCGGGTTGTGACGGTGGCAGTGGTCTCACTGTGAAATATTCGGATCATCTGATACTATTTGACCAGCATCATATGTCTGCTTTGAACAAATGACAGGGTATTAAGCCGGTACAGATATATGCCGCTCGACAAGCCGGTGGCGTCAAATGTTGCCTCATAACTTCCCGCACTTTTGCTCTCGTTGACAAGTGTTGCCACCTGTTGTCCAGTTGCGTTATATACCTCCAGTCTTACATGAGTCTGATGCGGTACGGTATAACGGATTTTTGTTGATGGATTGAAGGGGTTCGGATAGTTTTGCCGGAGTTCGAAGGAGGCAGGCAGGTTTTCTGTTTCCGACGAATTCGGATCCAGGGCATACACAGTTTCCCAATACAGGGCGGGATATTCTACGGTCAGAAGCCAGAGCTTATTAAAATCAAAACCGGTCATGTTTTCTTTGGCGGATATGCCCGTCATTTGGGAGGTGGTGAGGCTTGTCGTACCATCCGGACTCCCCTGGCCGACGCCATCGTCTTGCCGGGTTGTTTCCCTGTCCCAGTAGCTGTATTCAATGGTAGCATCATTATATCCGACAAGTCCGCCGATACCAAGCCGGCCTGTTACTTTGCCGATTGCATAAGAAGTGGTGATTATGGAATTAAGATCATTATCCCCCGCCAGTCCACCTGCATAGTTTTCTCCGCTTACGGAGGCGGACGAATAAGAGTTACTGATTTTTCCCTTGTTGTTTTTTCCGACCAATCCGCCGACACTCTCATTTCCGGAAACATCACCTTCACTAAAGGAGTTTTCAACAGATCCGGCATTCCATCCGACCAATCCGCCGACATTTCTGTTACCCGAAATATTACCGGTGACAAGGCAATTGATGATCTCTCCCTGTGCATTGTATCCGACCAATCCGCCGATATTGTGACTTCCGCCACTTGTAACATCGGTAAGACGCATATTTGCAATCCGGGCACCTTCGACCCGTCCGAATAAGCCGACATTGGAATAATCAGGACATACCGGGCAATATGATAAGGTCAACCCGTATATTTCGTATCCATCTCCGTCATATGATCCTGTAAACGGAGAATAGTCATTACCGATGGGTTCAAAA
>PWME01000146.1 GCA_003559235.1 Mollicutes bacterium
AAAGTCTGTAAGCCAGCTGAAGAACAGTTGCAGATCATCTGACAGCTCTTCCTGGTAAAGGCGCTTGCCGATGTGAAGGTCGGAGGTGTGGAGGATTTTTAGCATGGGTTTATAATATGGTTTAAATTGCGGTTTTAAAGATATGGATTACGGTCAATTGCTGCAAAGGTATTGAAGTGAAATGCAACCTATCTGCATTGGATGAAAATATTTACAGAAATGCAATGACCCCCGCCGGGAATGTATGATGCAAGTAAATTGTTTTTTCCTGCATTGTGAAAAAATAAAATTAAGTTTTTATTCGGATGCCTGCTCTTCCTGCCTGATCATCAACCCGGCAAGGGAAAGCAGATCAAAATGAAAGCCAGAAAACATTAACTCGTAAAAGTCATTGTAACGGGGGTTTTTATTGTTTTCCATCGACCATTTCAGGATCTGCGACTGAAGGGAATCATAATTATTTATTAGAGCCTCAGGAAGGGATCTTTTCAGTGCAGTTGCTATATTTTGGTTGTAATGGTCGGATCCCTTTGGACAGGTTTTATTCCCAAATTTCCTTTAGAATATAAATGTACAAACTGATAGACCTTCTATTATTTTTGAATTACCAAAAAATTCAATCTTTTTTTAACTATGCCACAGTATAAATGCTGCTGACACTTGCGCCAATATAAGGGGAAACAGGTGTATAATGCCCTTTGGGTAAAAAAATAGTTTGATGTAAAAAAAATATATATTTGAGGACCCTTACGCCCCTCTAAAAATGAAATTAATTTATGTAAAAACAAGCAAAAATCTTACAAAAAGGTGATTTAAAAATTTGCATATCAGGCTAAAATAAAAAATTCGGTCAGAGACCATCATCCAGAAAAACAAGGATTAAGACCAAAAATTAGTAGCCCGTATTTCTCTCTTCGCAGTAAAATTTTTCATTTGTGGAAAAGTTTTTAATATTTGGCACAAAAAATTTGGTAAAATATGTATAAATTGCGGATTGTGTCTTCCAGTGGTAATTGCCCTTAATATTATACAGATGGAAGGTTTTACAGCTTCGGTTTTTTGGGCCATGGTAGTGTCATGTTAGTGTTTTGAAACCGTTTGGCTTAAACCTTCCTAATGCTTCAAAACAACCGTTTATGCCAGCCTCCCTTAAGAAAATCCGCATATTAAGAATCCGATTCGCCGGAGCGCTTGCCGGACATGAAATCCCGGCTTTCCGGGGAGCCATTGCCGGCAAAGTGGGGCATGAAAACATACTTTTTCATAATCACCTGGGCAAGGAGACTTACTCCTACCGTTATCCGCTCATTCAGTATAAAAACCTGGCAGGTCAACCCGGCATCGTATGCATTGAACACGGGGTGGACGAAATACATAAGTTTTTTCAACAGAAAGACTGGAGCCTGGACCTGAGCGGACGAAAATTGGATATGCAGATCGAAAACCTGGCCCTCAACCAGTTTACCATGCAGGTATGGGACAAGATGTTTGACTACCGGATACAAAACTGGGTTGCACTAAGCCAGCAAAATTTCAGCAAATACCAAGCGTTGACAACCGAAAAGGAACAACTCGATATGCTTGCAGCCATCCTGAAAGGAAATATTCTGAGCTTTGCCAAAGGCATTGAATGGACGGTGAGCAAACCCATCCAAATAAAGTTTAAATCGCCCCTGCAAACCCGCTTAGTAAAAGTAAAAGGTGTCCGACTGGCTGCCTTTAGCTTTTATTTTGCCTCCAATGTGTTCCTTCCAAACTACATTGGTCTGGGCAAAAGTGTAAGCCTGGGGTATGGGGTGGTGAGAGGCGTAAAATACCATACAAAAGAAAACTACACTTCAAACGAGTCAAACCCCAAACCTGAGAATTAAGGCTTTTTAGGGTTATTGCTGAAAACAGAAAAAAATACTTATTATAAAACATTGAATATGAAAAGCGAGAACCAACAATCTACGCCAAAACGAGAAATCATTTTTCTGGCAGGACTGCTGCATGACATCGGAAAGTTTTATCAAAGGGCCGATAAAAACTTCTCTGACAAACAAAATGAACTATCGGAATATTCCAGAAAAATGGCCGAAAACATATGTCCGGTAAATGATTATGGCAAATTTGGATATCAGCATGTCATATGGGGGAATGAATTCTTTGAAAAAATCAGGAAAAAGCTTGACAGAATTCCTGAAATCAGCGAAAATATTTTTCAACCTGAAAATGAAAGAGAAGATAATCTGGTCAATTTTGCTGTAAACCATCACAAGCCACAAACAAAACTTCAGGGTATTATAACCCTTGCTGACTGGTGGAGTGCCGGCATGGATCGTACCCGGCCGGAAGCCCTGGAAAAGGCAGAACTAAACAGTGAAAAAATCAACTGGGGCAAGGACCGCTATAAAGCCATCCCCCTGTATTCTGTTTTTAATACAGTTAATAAGGGAGCTTACAGCAACGCTTTCCCACTGGCTTCTCTGAATATTTTCAAACGTGACAACATAATGCCTTCCGTTGTAAAGGACAAGGACAACGGTGTTTCGCAGGCAAAATATGCAGCTCTGTGGAAAAACTTCATACAGGAATTTGACCTTTTGCCTGCAGATTCCCTTAAAGGATTTACTGAAAGTCTGCTTTTTCTG
>PWME01000112.1 GCA_003559235.1 Mollicutes bacterium
GTGCGTAAGCCGTCATGAAGCGCTTGTTCAGCTGCTTTAGAAATAGCATTCGGGATATTTTTTTGAAGCTCATTATTAATTTGAAAAGGGGTTTCACCTAGCTTCAAAGGTTCAAAACGAATTGTCACACCAGCCTCCAATTCTTGGTCTCCGATAGTTTTCCGGAAAATACTTTCAACAGTATCCACTTGCCGAAAAGTTTCACGATAGGCAACTCTTGGCTCACCAGCTTTGACGACAATATTAAATTCAGCAAACAGGCGTTTGAGGTTTATCCCCAAGTGTAGTTCTCCCATACCGGATAACAACCATTGCCCCGTTTCCTCATCTCGAGCTAAAGCCAGGGTAGGGTCTTCCCGACATAGAAGTTCGAGAGATTCTTTCAAACGACCTTTTTCCCGGCTTGAATGCGGCTCTACAGCAATGGATATAACCGGCTCGGGGAAAGATATCTCTTCGAATGCCACCAACTGATGAAAATCGCATAAAGTATCGCCAGTAGTACAATTTCGGGGGCCTATGAGGCCGACAATATCGCCGGGACCAACCTCAGCTAATGGCTCAGTACTTTTGGCAAAGAGGCGCAACATTTGCTTGACTGCTACTTTTTCACGTGTCCTTGAGTTTATAAGCTTCGCGCCTTGTCCAAGTGTACCCGAGTAAGTACGCAAGTAAAAAAGGTCAGCGCTGGGACTGGCCACAACTTTAAAAATCATACCGGTGAACGGGGCTTTTGAATCAGGTTTTATTTCTACTTGTTCCGATGATTTAACCGATTGCGCCATTACGCTGCCGCGATCCGAAGGTGAAGGAAGATAATTTATTATGCCTTCCATAAGGGGCTGTACCCCGAGCTTGTTCTTAGCTGATCCAGCAAAAACAGGAACCAAAAGGTTATCTAGAACAGCTTGTCGCAAAGCATCGGTAATAGTCCGATCTTTTAGATCCGCCCCTTCAAGATATAACATGGCAATTTGATCTGAGACATCTGCCAATCTTTCGATTAGTCGTTCCCGATATTGGTTGGCCAAATCCTCAAATTCGAGAGGGATTGAGTTGCTTCGTATATGCTGGTTATTGTCTCCTTCAAATGTCAAATACCGCATTCCAACCAAATCTATTACACCGGATAAATTGTTTTCAGCTCCCACCGGTAATTGAACAGGAACTGCGCAGTTTTTAAATTTTAAATTAATTTCATCCAAAACCCGCTCGAACGAAGCACCAACCCTGTCAAGCTTGTTTATAAAAGCAATCTTTGGAATATTGTAATGGCTTGCCTGATGCCAGACTTTTTCACTTTGAGCCTCGACCCCCTCGACACCGCTAAAAATTACTACTGCACCATCAATCACACGCAATGACCTTTCGACTTCAGCCGTAAAATCAATATGTCCTGGCGTATCAATTAAATGCACAAGTGATTCATGCCACTTGAAAGTTGCGGCAGCAGCGGCAATGGTGATCCCCCGGGCACGTTCTTCATCAAGATAATCCATGACTGTAGTTCCATCATCGATATTGCCAAGTCTATGGGTCAATCCAGAAAAAAACAACATATTTTCCGTGACGGTTGTCTTACCTGCATCAATATGTGCAATTATTCCGATATTTTTTATTCTATTAATATTAAGATTTGACATAGTAATATTTTTTATTCCCAGATCATTTAAGCAAACCAAAAACCGGAATTCTCAATTAAACATTTTTTCAAAAAAAGCCAAAAAAAACGGGGTTGCCGACATATCCGCCGAGCAACCCCGCTAATAGTTCTAATCTCTTGCCAATTTATTGTTATCCGGTTAACAATATCCGTTTCTTTACCTCAGCGACGGAAATCAGGCAATCCCGGCATTTCCTGAGCTCTCAAAGGCTGCCCAGCCGGATCTACCAGGCGGGCGGTAACAAAAATCAACAGGTTGCGTTTCGTCACTGTTTCACCTTCATTACGGAACAGGCGCCCAACCAACGGAATATCACCTAAAATCGGGACTTTATCTTTAAACGACTGCACTTGTTCCCGAATCATTCCACCCAGAACAACGGTTTCGCCATCATAAATAATAACGTTTGTCTGAACGGATCTAGCTGCTATGATAGGCATCTGGTTTTTGAATTCCATCATAAATTCACCAATCGGTACCATAGTATTCAAATCTGTATCATATCCCAGGAACTCTAACACTTGCGGCCGTAAATCAAGGCCTATGGTATAGCCATCACCTTCAACCTGAGGGGTAACTTCAAGTATCACACCAATATCCCGAGAAGGTCCGTATTCCGGAGACGCAGGAACAATATTAGTAACAGGTCCAACGTCTGTAGCGGTGGTTTCAATCGTGGGCTCTGTCCATGATTCAGGGAAATATCTTTCCTCAACCATACGTATAATGGCAGTATTATTCGAAGTGGTAGTTACCTTCGGTGCCGACAAAACATCACTGCTTTTCGCCTGGTCAATAGCGTGAAGCAAACCGCTAAGCTCAATGGAGCCTAATACCCCGCGAAGTCCAAGCAAACCTGAGGTAGCACCTGCCTCACCCAAGGCACCGCTCAAAGTCCGTACACCGGTATTCAATGAAGAATTAAAAATCCTTTCTCCCTGAGGCCCTAAAAACCCGGAA
>PWME01000012.1 GCA_003559235.1 Mollicutes bacterium
ACGGTCATAGTTGACACCGGCAATAAACTGCAGGAAGGTATCATAGACCACCATCAGCCGGTAAGTGAAAATGCCTGCGTAGCTTCTATCATTGTCAACAGTCCCGGAAAATATTTAAACCACTTGATTGGCAGGGATGAAATCACGATGGTTACGCATTTCAGCCCTGACCTTGACGCCATTGCATCATGTTACCTCATCGAAAAATATCTGAAGGACGGTTCTTTCTCTGAACTGGATATTTTGCTTTCTATCTATGTGAACGAGGTTGATAGCGGAAAACTTACCATGGACCCTGAGTTTCCCGTTACGGTCGCGTCCATGATTTTAGCCATAAACGAATCCTTAAGCAGGAAAAACCTGGAGATTCTTGAGGAGAGTTTCCGTTTACTGGACGAAGTGTTCCGTCTCCTGGAAACGGATCGAAATCTCTGGGGGGATCAATTCCTGAAAAAGATAAAGGGATTTGATGGCTACCGAAAGAAAATCATCGAAGACGTTGAAACATACCGGTTGGATTTTCAGGAGCGCTCGGAGACCGACACGTTCGAATTGCTCAACACTGAAACAAATATTTTTGAGCAGGTTGATTTTATCATTACAAAAAACCCGGAAAGTTTCCTTTGGAAATACTGGGTAAGGGGGGATACAAAAAATTCACCGCAAGGAGAAGGATTTATTTTTACCTGTGCATTGAGAGACAGGCAAGACAATTTTCGAGCCGTTATTGCGACGGACCCAACCACCCCGTTTTATCTAAAAGGATTGGGCCTGCTTCTTGATTCCATGGAAGTCAGGGCATTGCTCGCCAAACGTGAAACGAAAGATGGCCTCATTAATCAAGCAAGGGACGGCTTCCATAGAAATGACCCCTGGTACGACGGTAGAAATCCGTTTCATAACTATACTATTATCGGGGCGCCTGGCGGGGGTTCGAAACTTAGTGACAATGAGATCATGCAGGCTATCAGGGCTTGCGAATTATGGATCAAGATTGGTGCGTCGATCCATGAAGATGCTCCCTTTGCTGATTTTGATACCGTAATGAACCTGCCGGTTCCTCTTGCTTTTAGCGAGATAGAACAAAAGGTTTTCACTGACTTCATTGCAGCTGACGCTAAACGGAAACAAAGCCTGTGGAGCGATCTGATGACAGCGGCCGGAGAACTTCAGCGCTTGTCACCAGATTCTTTTTTTGAAAAGCAGGACAGAGAGAAGCTGCGGTCACAATTATCTGAAGAACTGCTGCATTATTACGAAGCAGTTCCCCATAAAGAAAAAGAATCCTGGGGAGCAGAAATTACGGATTTGCTCGCCGACGCATTCCCACCAAGTTTCATTCAGCAGTGGGTCATCCGCACCAGTTATCTTCCTCCGGAAACGCTCAGAGAAGCTCTGAACATAGCCTTGCGGTTTATCCCCATGGAAGACCGTTTCTTGTACCTTGCAAAAGTCCAGGACAATCACAGGAAAGCAAGCGCGCAATTAGGCAGTGATACCATGAGTGGCAGCATAGATGTCACGCAACAGTTTGCAACATTTTTTCGAATATTCGGCATCCCTGAAACACCGCTTCCTTACTATGAGGAAAATCCGCTATTCCTTTTCCATGACAGTTCCTCCCATTTTGAGGATATCCTTGTTTGTACGTCATTAGCTGATGGCGACAATATAGGCTCGTTGTTGCCGAAAAGTCCCGGCACTGCCGGCAATCCGGTCATTCAGGAAATTGATTCATTCAGGCAAGAAACGAGTGAAACCATATCCAGCCAAATCATGGATCGTTGGTTCGGGAATAATTATGAGAACTTACGGCAAAAGAGGAACAACTTGCTGAATGCCGGCATCACCAGCGGTATGAATCTTGTCAAAAGACACAGCATAACCAGGATTACCACGATTTCCTATCATGAGCTTCGGGAGCTTCTTTCCCCTATGTTCTCCGGTCTTGATACAGGGATAAATGAGGTATATGCCTATAAAAAAGATCTCGATTTCCTGCTTTCCATCAGACGTTTTGAATCCCTGCTGGACAGGTATTGTGTGTTTCTGCGGCTCAAAGCAGTGACTACGGCATCGGGCCAGACGCCACTTACGGACTACAAAGAAAATCCGGGTGTTTTCGAATTCCTCTCTTTTTTAGCTGATACATGGGAAACAGCCATAGAGTTCATACGGTACGAAGACAAAAAGCTGTTCCTGGAAAGGATCAAGAAAACCGTGATGAAGATGAATCACATGAAGGCAAGCACCAATGCCGTTTCGGCCTTTTCTGCCCTGTCTGTCGAACTCTTCAAGTTTTACTCACGGATGCTGGAAGAGCAGGAAGCCGGTATCTCCTCCGCTGGCAAAAACCTTGAAATATGCTTTATCCAGTATGAGTCGCTTAAAACAGACGGAGTATTATTAAGTAAGGCATCGGAATTGCCGGCGTATTTCAGGCATATTCTCCATGAAGTACTGCTAACATACAGGAGATATTACCGGGAAAAAATCCGTTTTCTGCAAAGCGAGTTTCAGTATGTAATTGAGTCGGACAGTATGTCCACTGATGACAACAACCTCTACGTGGATTTCTGCAATGAAATTCTACTCAGGACCATAGTTTATGACTGGAAAGAACA
>PWME01000077.1 GCA_003559235.1 Mollicutes bacterium
AAGGAGATTGTATATTTATCGCGAAACCCAATACTGCACAACAGTTATTCCTGACATTCAAAGCTCAACTTTCCCCAGTGGCGTACGAAAGATATGGCAGGGTCTATGTCCAAGGGGGGAGATGTATGTGATCCGCACAGGAATTGATAGAATTGTCTGCGGCGAGAATAGCTGTTTGTTAGGTCGGAACTTCGGGCTAATGACGAATCCTACCGGCGTTACTAGAAAGCTAGAACCATCATGGGAAAGCCTAAGTGGCAAGAACATCGGTCGTCTGGCAGCGTTGTTTGGGCCGGAACACGGTTGGTCTGGAGCAACACAGGATGAACTACCCGTGGGATCATCGGTCCATCCCTTGCTCGAGGTTCCTGTGTTCAGTCTCTATGGTGACCATCGCAAACCCTCACCTGCGATGCTTGCAGGTCTGGATGCGCTTGTTTTTGATATCCAAGATGTCGGTGTGCGTTTCTATACATATATATCTACTATGTACCATGGCATGCAGGCATGTGCTGAAGCGGGTATTTCATTCATTGTTCTGGATCGTCCTAATCCCATCGCTGGAAACCGTGTTGAAGGCAATATCCCCGACCTTAAGTACCACTCGTTCCTAGGCATCGGGCCCATTCCTGTGCGTCATGGAATGACAGTCGGCGAGCTAGCACTGCTATTCAACGATGGGATTCACTGTCCCCTAGAGGTCGTGACCATGCGGGGTTGGAATCGCAACATGTATTTCGACGATACCGGGCTGCCTTGGGTCATGCCTTCGCCGAATCTACCCACCTTGGATACCGCCATTGTCTATCCGGGTATGTGCTTTATCGAGGGAACTAACGTTAGCGAAGGCCGCGGTACAACCAAGCCATTCGAGATGATCGGTGCTCCTTGGATTGATGGCTATCAACTGGCGCAGCAGCTGAACGCACTGGTGATACCAGGGGTCATTTTCCGGGCGTGCCAGTTTGTTCCGACCTACGGCAAACATGTGGGTCAGGAATGCCAAGGAGTTCAGGTTCATGTCGTCGATCGACACCTTTTGGAACCTGTTGCTCTTGGCCTTTGGATTGTGGATACATTGCGCAACATGTACCCCGAATCATTGCAGTGGCGAGCCGATTCCGGTGACGGTAGGAAGGCTGGAGTCCCGATGATTGATTGGCTGGCGGGCACGAATAAGCTGAGACGGGGGGTTGCGCCCGAAGAGATCATTGCCGAATTCCGTGAACAAGCCGCCGTGTTTCGTAAGCAGCGGCAGCAGTACCTGCTATATTAGTTAGGATTATCTTGCGCCAAAGGATATTTGGTGCGAGGAAAGAGAGGTATCGCCGTATGATGCATATTGGATTAGCCGGTGGACTGATTCTGTTGCTCTTGGCAGCAACCACTCAACCAGCACAGGCCGCTCAGGAGGAATGGCGTGCTTTTTGGGTGGTCCGGGGCGGTGACCTGCATTCTGAGGAAGCCATTGACCGCGTTCTTGCGGTTCATAAGAACATGAATTTCCAGGCTGCCTTTGTCCAGGTGAATGGCCGTTTTGAAGCCTACTACAAATCCTCCATTGTTCCGCAAGCGCCCAATATTCCAGAAGGGTTTGATCCTTTGGCATACTTTGTCGAACGGGCTCATCAAGAGGGTATTGAGGTACACGCTTGGATCAACGCTTTCACAGCGAGTCCGTTCGGAACGTTCTCCACTGACTTGAAGCACGTTATCCACGCCCATCCAGAATGGGTAACCCACGATCGTACAGGTCAATCCATCCGAGACTATGACGCAGGGCACGCAGTGGTGGATGTGATTCCTGCGGTTTTTCTTGAACCAGGCCTTCCTGAGGTGCAGACCTTTGTGGCTGCTATGGTTCGCGAAGTGGCGGAGAACTATGCCGTTGATGGCATACACCTGGATTACATACGCTATCCATCGCCGGACTATGGGTACCATCCCGACAATCGGCGACGTTTCGAGGCAGCCTATGGTGTGGATCCTCTGGATCTAGCCCAAAATGCGTCGTCCTTGGCCGAACGTCTAGGTCTCGATGAACTGAACAAGCTTACCGCTGCGTGGGATCAGTTTCGCGTGGATAATGTCACCAATGTTATGCGCCATATCTACTGGGACGTAAAACGGGTGAACCCGGACATTTGGGTGTCTGCCGCGGTGGTCGCAGAATTGGAGAATGATTTCGCCATACGCCGGCGCTTTCAGGATTGGCCGGGGTGGATTCGAGAAGGTGTTGTGGATGCCGTGGTCCCGATGGCGTACAGTCCCGATGGCGATCAGGTGGCGAGACAGATCCGACAAGCAGCTTTGGTTGTGGGATCCCGTGACCGTCTCGTGGCCGGATTTGGTGCGTATCAGATTTCCGACCCGGACGCCATGGCTGCGCTCATCCAACGTGTGCGTTTGGAATCGGAGCCCGGAGGGTTGGCCTTGTTCTCGTACGGCTCCTCTGTGGCAGAGGACGGATACTTAGAGCGACTTCGGGAGTTGGCATTCTGACGCAACGGGTCCCCACGCCCAACGAGATCATGGTTTGAAGCATAGCGAGGGTGGTGGAAAAAATTCCCACATACCTGGTGCATGGAAATGGTTCCCAATGGATCTCTCCTCGAACTATG
>PWME01000060.1 GCA_003559235.1 Mollicutes bacterium
GGAGGTCGACGCCCTGTTTTCCCGGGTCACCGAAAAGGCCGAGGCGCTGGCTGCTCGCCCCTACGAGCCGGGCACGGACGCGCTGCCCGCCGCCCTGCGCGACCTGGATTACGACACCTACCGCCAGATCCGCTTTCGCCCGGAGGCCGCACTCTGGGCCGACGAAGGACACTTCTCGGTGCAGCTCTTCCATACCGGTTTTCTGTTCGAAGCGCCGGTGCGGCTGCATACCGTGGAAAACGGCGAGGTAGCCTCTCTCGACTTCGACCCGGCGCGCTTTCGCTACGACGACGCCGCCGCCAAGCTGCCGGACCGGGACCTCGACGGCGCCGGCCATGCCGGCTTTCGCCTGCACTACCCTCTCAACCGCGCCGACTATCAGGACGAGTTCGCGGTCTTTCTCGGCGCCTCCTACTTCCGCCTGGTGGGTCGCGACCAGGGCTATGGCCTCTCCGCCCGCGGGCTTGCCGTCGACACCGCCAGCCCTCGGGGCGAGGAATTTCCCGCCTTCCGAGAGTTCTGGCTGGTACGCCCGGCCCCAGAGGCCAACCGCATGACGGTGCTGGCACTGCTTGACAGCCCCTCACTGGCCGGCGCCTATCGCTTCGATATCGCCCCGGGCCGCGACATCCAGGTAGAGGTTCAGGCGGAGCTCTTTGCCCGACGCGACGTCGAGACCCTGGGAGTCGCGCCGCTGACCAGCATGTTCGCCCATGGCGACACCACGCCGCGGGCCGTGGACGACCACCGCCCGGCCGTCCACGACTCAGACGGCCTGCTGGTGCATACCGGCAGCGACGAATGGATCTGGCGCCCGCTGACCAACCCCCGCGCCCTGCGGGTCTCCTCGCTGCTCGACCGCGACCCCGCCGGCTTCGGCCTGGTCCAGCGGGAGCGCGACTTCGACCGCTACCTGGACCTCGAGGCCCGCTATGAGCGCCGCCCCAGCCAGTGGGTGGAACCCCTGGCCCCCTGGGGCCCGGGCCGCGTGCAGCTGGTGGAGATCCCGGCACCGGACGAAACCCACGACAACATCGTCGCCTTCTGGGTCAGCGACACGCCGCTCGACGCCGGAGAGCGGCGCAGTCTGCACTACCGCACCCATACCTTCGGCGCCGACTTGCCGGGCCCGGCGCCGGCGCGGGTCACCCGCACCCGTCAGGGCTGGGGCGGAGTGCCCGGCGAGCGTGAGCCGCCGCCCGCCAGCCGCCGCCACTTCATGGTGGACTTCGCCGGCGGAGAGCTCGAAGGCCTTGGCGCCGACCAGCCGGTCAGCGCAGAGCTTGCGGCGAGCCGCGGCGAGATCCGCCATCTGCAGACGCGCCCCCTCCCGGACGGCCGGGGCTGGCGCGCCTCGTTTCGCCTCGACCCCGACGGCCGGCGGCCCAGCGATCTGAGGCTGCACCTCCGACTGCGCGACGAGGTGATCAGCGAGACCTGGAACCATGTCTGGCACCCCGATGAACGGCGCTAGCCTCACCGCCCGCCGCGGGCGCTCCGCCGGCACCCGGCTGCCCTGGATGGCGCTGCGCCGGATGCTGCTGGCGGCCCTGGTGCTGCTGACCACCCTGGCGGGCGCGGGGCTGATGTGGCATATCCTCTCGCCCGGCGGCATCACGCCGCTGCGCGGCGGTATCCTGCTGCTTTTCACCCTCTCGTTTGCCTGGATCGCCGTGGGCTTCTGGACCGCCGTGGCCGGCTGCCTGCTGCTGCTCACCGACCGCGACCCCCTGACCCTGGCGCGGCGCTGTCGGGTTATCGACGAGGCGGCTCTGCCGATCACCCGTCGCACGGTCCTGGCCATGCCGGTGCACAACGAACCGGTGGACCAGGTCGTGGACGCCCTGGCCGCCACCGCCGATTCGCTGATTGCCACCGGCGAAGCGCGCCACTTCACCCTCTTCGTGCTCAGCGACACCACCGACCCGGCCATCGCCGCGGCGGAATCGCCGGCCATCGCCGCCCTGCAGCGCCGGCTCCAGGGCCGCCTTGACGTGCACTACCGGCGCCGCCCCGACAACGTCGGGCGCAAGGCGGGCAACCTGGCCGACTTCTGTCGCCGCTGGGGCGCGGGCTTCGACTTCATGGTGGTTCTCGACGCCGACAGCCGCATGAGTGGCGACACCCTGCTGGGCCTGGTCCGCGCCATGCAGGCGCGTCCCGGCGTGGGGCTGATCCAGACGGTGCCGCTGCCCGTGCGCCAGACCACCCTGTTCGGGCGCCTGAACCAGTTCGCGGCGAGCCTTTATGCCCCCATGCTGGCCGCGGGCCAGAGCGCCTGGCAGGGCGATGCCGCCAACTACTGGGGACACAACGCCATCCTGCGCGTTCGCGCCTTCATGGACCATGCCGGCCTGCCCCGCCTGCCCGGGGTGTCAACCGTCCCCGGTACCCGCTGTTCGACGCAAACATGCCATGACACGACACCGGGAATGAAGTCGGACTTCAGATTGATGCGGGACTTGGGCCCCTGATCTTGCAGCTGGGGACTTTGCGATTATTCGAACATTGGTCCACGCTACGGCCTGCCCATCATGCGCGGATCGCCCTGCGCACCCGCTTTGACGTTCAGTTCGGCCTCCATCTTCTCGGGGGTTACGGATAGCGCCTATGCCAAC
>PWME01000227.1 GCA_003559235.1 Mollicutes bacterium
ACAGAGCCTGAGTTCCGGAGCGGTCATTTCCCCGGAGCTGTAAATATCCCTCTTGACAGTCTTGGAAAAAATCTTGCAGGGCTTGACACAGAACGGCCTGTGCTTATATACTGTAGAACACAAAACAGGGTCAGAGCCTCCCTGGATATATTTCGTGAAAAGGGTTTCCGGAAGGTTTACATCCTCGATGGAGGAAGCACAGCTCTCAGGGCATCCGGATATCCCCTGGAAAAATAAAAAAACCAGACGGCAGGAATTTTTATGATACTCAGAATCGATCATGTCTCTATCGCAGTAAAAGAATACGACAAAGCCTTTGATTTTTTTACAAAAATAATGGGAGCGGTACCCGGGGTGGGTGCTGAAGACGGAAATATGAAATACAGGTGGGATATCTTCAGTCTTGGCGATCTTACCAGACTTGAGATTCTTACACCGACCGGAGAGGGCAGTTTTCTTGACGGCTTTCTTGCTAAAAAAGACGGCGGAGTGCATCACCTCACTATACAGGTGGAGGATATCTATGCCGCCCGGGACATGCTGGATCGTGAAAAAATACCCTACTTCGGTTTTGCCGACTACGGCCCTATCTGGAAAGAGGTGTATATACACCCCAGAGATGCTTTCGGAGTGCTGATTCAGTTTGCTGAATTCAGGCCGGATGACTGGCTGCCTCCATCTGCGAAACTGCCTGAAGATGAAAAGTTCCGTGTTGAAAAAAACGGGGATAACATAAACCTGTCAGTAAAAAACCCCGGCGGGGGGATAACAAGACTGGAACTGACAAAGGATGAAGCTGAATCACTCTCCCGGGCCCTTGCTTCAAAATAATTTCTTAACAGGAGAACCTTGTAATGTACTGGATAGCTCTAACTTGCGGTGTAGTCGCAACTGTTTTTTTTCTTGTCGTAAGGGTGAAAAAGGCGGGGGTGCCGGGCCTTCTTTCAAAGTCTATCCCCAGTTTTTTCTTTATAGCCACAGCCTGTGCAGCACTTGCTGCAAATTCAGGGCAGTATCACTACGGGCTGCTTATAATCCCCGGACTTGTATTCGGCCTTCTGGGGGATATCTGTCTCGACCTCAAGTGGATATACCCGAAGGATAAAGACGCATACCTTTATGCGGGATTTTATTCATTTTTCACAGGCCACCTCTTTTATCTTGCTGCGATATACCTGCATTTCAACTGGACTTTTTTCATAATTGCAGTAGTGTCAGTCGCTGCTTTTGCAGGAGCAGCTGTTTCTATTCTTCTTGAAAAGATTCTCAAGGTGAATTACGGAAAGTTCAAGACTACAGGCTTTATTTATGCCTTTATTCTCATGTTTATGACATTTTCGTCAATTGCAGCAGCAGTTGTAACAGGCGGCACGGTATGGATTCTAATGTCAGCAGGGGGGATATTGTTTCTTGCCTCCGATCTTGTACTATCCGGAATGTATTTCGGTGAAGGAAAGAATACTCCTGTAAACGTAGTGATAAATCACGGTTTATACTATTCAGCACAGTTTTTCATAGCATCATCAATTCTTTTTATGTATTAAAGAAGCGGTTTCTTAAAAACCCGGTGCTGCCCCTGCAGGTGCGGGGTCAGCACCGGGTTTTTAAGAAATTTCGTAAATATTGGTAAAAAAAAACAATTTTTATTGACAAAAAAGGGCGGCATTCAATTAATACACCCTACGTCTGCCCACGTAGCTCAGTCGGTAGAGCATTTGCATGGTAAGCAAAAGGTCACCAGTTCAATTCTGGTCGTGGGCTCATTTTTTTTAATTATGAGCCCCGTCCTGTGTTTTTTTTACGGATGCAGGGTTTTTACCTGTATGTTAGTGTTAACTGGATATGTTTGAGCCGTAGAATTTCAGGGCGGTTCGGTTTTATTACTATTATATAATAAAAAATAATGAGGACGTTATGCGTGATGTAATACTCCTGGCCTGTCAGGCTTGTAAAAGAAAGAATTATTCAGTAACCAAAAATAAAAAAAATCAGGCGGGAAAGCTTGAGTTAAAAAAGTTTTGTAAGTTCTGCGGCAGTCATACTGACCACAAAGAAACAAAAGCATAAGTTAAAGAAAATAAGGAAGCCTTTGTGAAAAAAGTAATTCAGTTTGTCACCGAAGCAAAAGAGGAGTTGAATAAGGTAACATGGCCGGACAGGGATGAAGTGTCCCGCTTTACGGTTATTGTTATTATAACAGCCATAATAGTCTCTTTGTTTCTGTGGATGGTTGATACCGGGCTGATGCTTTTAATACAAGCGGCAATGGATTAGAAATGTCAAGAAACTGGTATGTAATACATACATATTCCGGTCATGAAAACAAGGTAAAGCTCACTCTTGAAAAAAAGGTGGAAAACCTGGGTCTTCATGATAAAATATTTCAGGTGCGCATACCGACTATAGAAGTGCCTGAAGTTAAAGATGGAAAAAAGAAAATAAAGACCAAAAAGGTTTTTCCGGGATACGTGCTGGTTGAGATGGATATGGATGATTCCTCCTGGGGTGTTGTAAAAAGTGTACCGGGTGTTACAAACTTTGTAGGTGCATTTGACGGAAGCAAACCGAAAGCCCTTTCAAGGGAGGAGGTTAGTTCTCTCTTTGATCAGAT
>PWME01000038.1 GCA_003559235.1 Mollicutes bacterium
AGCCATTTTATCTGCAAGGTAGCGGGTAGTTGCAAAATCATGGGCAATAAGCAGGAATGCTACCTGGTATTTCTCTTTAATTTCTTTGAACAAATTCATAATCTGTGCTCGGATTGAAACATCCAGGCCGGATACCGGCTCATCTAAGACTACCAGTTGAGGATTAGAGATGAGAGCACTTGCAATGGCTATCCGCTGGCGCTGACCGCCACTGAATTCATGGGGATATTTATCAGCATGGGCCGGCCTGAGACCGACATCCGTCAGCACCTGAGCTACCCGGTCCTTCACCTCGCTGCGGGAGATTTTCTGATTTACCACCAAAGGCTCTGATACAATTTCTCGAACCCGCATCCTCGGACTTAACGCTGCCCATGGATCCTGGAACACAGCCTGTACCCCGGTGCGGAATTGGCGAAATTCGCTCTTTTCCATTTCACCGAGATTTCTACCGTTAAAAGTGATTTTTCCTTCCGTAGGATTCTCCAGTTTTAAGACCATCTTTGCCGTGGTTGTCTTTCCGCAGCCTGATTCACCAACCAACGCCAGGGTTTCACTGATGCCAATATCAAAACTGATCCCGTCAACTGCCTTTACCACCCGCTGGGTATTATCAAACAGTTTCTTCCTCAGATAATAGTGCTTCTTAATCTGGTTCAGTGTTAATAAGCTTTTGGTTTCCAATTTCTATCCTCCAGTCTCCAGCAGTACGCAGTATGGGTTTCATCATTACTTAACCCCGTGAACTGTGGGGGGACATCAGTTCTGCACCGCTCATCCGCATAACTGCAGCGAGGAGCAAAAACACAGGCTGAACGAATTTCCCCAAGCATCGGCGGCTGTCCGGGAATCGATACCAGTTTTTCGGTTTTTTTATTCATACTCGGCACAGAATGCATGAGCGCATGGGTATAGGGATGTGACGGTGTTCGAAAAATAGATTCGATCGGTCCGTACTCTACTCCTTTCCCGGCGTACATCACCAGAACACGGTCACAGAGATTTGCAACAATTCCAAAATCATGGGTAATAAAGATGAGACCAAACTGGTGTGTGTTTTGAAACTCCTTCAGCAGTCTCAGATATTGGGCCTGTATGGTAACATCCAATGATGTAGTAGGCTCATCAGCGATAAGTACTGAAGGAGTTCCGGAGAGAGCTATACCGCCGACAATCCGCTGCTTCATTCCGCCGCTCATTTCATGGGGATAATTGCTCATCCGATGTTCCGGCTCAGCAATACCTACCCGTCGCAGAATTTCTACTGCCCTCTCCTTTAGTTCTGCCTTCCTGCTTTTCCGGTGGTCCTCCTGCACCCTGAATGCCTCAACTACTTGAGAACCAATGCTGAATACAGGGTTCAAAGATGACTGGGGATCCTGAAGAATCATTGATATACTTCTTCCCCGGATTTTTCTCAGCTCCTCAGGGTTTTTTTTCAGGATATCTTCACCCTCAAGCCATATTTCTCCTCCGACTACATCTGCAGCAGGTTTAGGTTCAAGTCTGAGCAGAGAAAGGGCCGTCATGCTTTTCCCGCTTCCGGACTCCCCTACTATACCGAGGGTCTCTCCCCTATGCAGAGTAAAACTGAGCCCGTCAACTGCTTTCAGGGTTTCATGCTTTAGGAACAAATGAGTTGATAACTCCTTAACCTCCAGCACGGTATGACCAAATTGTCTTTTTGCATTTTTATTCATGGGCTACACCTGTTTTCTTTTTGGGTCCAGAACATCCCTCAGCCAGTCGCCTAGCAGATTGAGGCCTAATACTACCAGCATAATTGCAGCCCCCGGAAAGAATGATATCCACCAGGCACTGAAAATAACGCTCCGCCCTTCAGCAACCATTAATCCCCAGGACGGCGTTGGACGCGGCACTCCTGCCCCGAGAAAACTTAATGAAGCTTCAAAAATGATAACAAACCCTACCTGAAGGGTTACCATGACAATTATCGTGTTGGCAACATTCGGCAGAATATGACGAATAAGAATCCGCGCATGGGATGCTCCAGCTACTTTTGCCCGTGCAACAAAATCCCGCTCACGAAGTGAAAGCACCTCGCCTCGGATTTGTCTGGCATATTCAGCCCAGAGTGCAAAGGCAACAACAAGAATTACCGACGCGAACTGCGGGCCCCAAAGAGCAGCAAGCACCAGAGCGAGCAGAATAGCTGGTATGGACAAAGTTAAATTCACCAGACCCATTATCAAAGTGTCCGCCCATCTCCCGGCATAACCGCTGAGCAGTCCGAGAGTGACCCCTACTCCACCACCAATAAAAATACCAACAAAGGCAATAATCAGGGATATCCTCGACCCGTGGACGATTCTGCTGAATACATCCCTGCCGGCTCGGTCTGTTCCAAGGATGTGGTCTGAAGAACCCCCTGCAAAAACAGGCGGCTGCAGCCTTGATCCGAGACTGCCGGCATAAGGATCATGGGTAGCAATAACTTCAGCAAAAAGAGCCGGAATGACCAGCACCAGCAGAAGCAGGAGTACGGAAACATAGGGGAATTTTCTTGTATGCCCTTTTCTTCGTCTTGGTTTGTCAATTGTTGGTATTCGTAGAAAACGTCCGAAAATATTCATGATGCTGCCCC
>PWME01000062.1 GCA_003559235.1 Mollicutes bacterium
ATTGATCACAGTAATTGGCGAACCCACGGAAGATCAATAAAAATTAAAGATTTAAAAGAAATTGGATTAAGAATTGGGGATTTAGACTTAGAAAAACCCGAAACAGCCGAAATTGTTTACAGAATTCATACTGTGGTTAGGCTTCTATTTCTTTCCTCTAGCACTTACAAAATTTTTGGGACAAAAAATGGAATAATATCAAAGCAAGCTGTATCTAAAGCTCAAAACGCTCATCCTGTTCCTTCCAAAGATATAGGAGCGATAGAAGGAAAAATTGGATGCCCAAAATGTAAAAAAACCTATAAAATGATCGGTCTTTTTAATCCAAATCCAGCCATTAAAGAGGATGCAAAAAAGAAGGGTTTTACACCATTTCCAAAGAATAATATTTTAAACTGCGAATGTGGAGCGGAACTTGATTTGACTGGCTTAAAAAATGAATTGGAAAAAAAGGTGGGAAAAAAGGTTTTCTAGGGAGGTATTTTTGTGAGTAATGAAAAAAATTTGATTTGAAAAAAATAGAAGGCTTTATTGAAAAAACCAAAGAGGGTAAATTTGCTCCAATCGAAAAAGAGTCCTGGAAATTTGTTAGAATTGGAAAAGAACCCCAAACATATGATTTTGAAGACGATGATTATTATTATAGTATGAGGTAGTTTCTATCCTTTTTCCTTAGTTAAAAAAATAATGACAAAACCTATTTCAACTTTCAACCCCGGCTAGTAGGCCGGGGTTTTTAATTTCTTTCCCCACCTCTATTTCCCTCCACCCTGTAGCAATTATCAGCTAAAAATAAAGGAAAAAAACTTAATTATACACTAGCATGACTCCTGGAGTTAATAAATTCCCGAGCCATGCTAAACAAATGTTCTTTTGAAAACCTACCCTCTGAAATTTGCCAATCCGTGACTAATTAAATTTAAAATTTTCCCAAAAGCAAAAACAGCCTTTTTTTACCAGGTGGTTTTCTTTTTAGTTTGCTCTTTAAAACCAATTCTTTCAAACTAATTCTATATATTTTGAATAATGATAAGGGATAATTTGTTTTAGCGCCAACTCTTTATAAGCCTTTTCTTCATGGGAGATTTTGGACATATCCCCAGCATTTTTTCCTTTGAATTTTTCTAATACATGTTTCATTACTTCTATTTCTTCGCCAAAAAACAAATCCTCCTCAAACTTAGCATTTAGGCTAAACACATCTCCTTCATGTGGACCGGGATGAGGTTTTATCTCAATTGCATTAATCTCTTGCAAATAAGCAATAATACTTTCGTGGTTAAAAGGAATAGGCCCAAAATGATTTACACAATATGGCGTACCGGTTATTGAAACCTTATATTTTTTATGAGAGATAAAATCGCTATACCATAGAAGTTTTAAGAGCTTGGATTTTACAATTTCCCTTTCATTGCAGATGAAATAATAAATCATATTTTCCAGCTTAGCTAAATCAAATGACCGGTTTCCTCGATAAACATCCGGAAAAACACTATATTTTTTTATAATATGATTTTGGAAGTATTTTATATCAATTTCTCCCTCTTTCTCATCTAAAAAAGCGGAAAACCTTTTAAAATCTTCCCGGTTTAATTCTTGTTTTTTTTCTTCAAATAATTCTTTTGCATAATCAAGTTTTTCGGAAAATAATCTCAATTGATCATTATGACTTTTATTTGGGATTGAACCGGCCTCATACCGGGCTATCGTTGCAGGGCTCCAACCCAACAAAATACTAATCCCCCTTTGGGACAACCCATAATTCTTTCTAATCTTTTTTATTTCCTGGGGCCCAAGCAAGCCCTTTTTCTCTCTATACTTTTCGTAGGCCATTTCCAGGTTTTTTTCCTCAAATTCATCGTAATAAATATCCTCACCACATTTGGAGCAAAACATTACCTTAGAAAAAATTTTTATCTCTTCCCCTTTTACCGGAAAGATCTCTTCCCTTTCTTCCGAATAACACGGGGTACTCTTCCGGCAAGAATCGCAATAAAGGTTCAGAACAATTTTCCCTTCTTTTTTGCCCCTTTGTTTTTTGTTCACCTTAGTTACCCTCCTTGGTTTCTTTCTTAAAAATAATTATTTTGAAAAAATTATTTATGAGGAAAATGATAAGACAGCCTTGGGGGATGCATTGATAAGCATTTACAAATCCCGTCTTCAATTTTTAACTTAATATAAATTGGTTCTTCCCCCTTTTCCCGCTCTTTCACAAAGGACCAAACATTTCCTTTTCTTTCTTTATCCTTATCAGAACAAGGCCCTTTGATGTAATCTTCTGGACTAAGTAATAAAATTTCAAACTTTGGTTTAATTCCCAGTCTGGGAATAACATCTTTATATTCCTTTCTGTTCACAAACTTAAATTGTCCCTCCCCAACTAAGTCCTTAGCTTCGGAAAGAAATTCTTCTATTTCTTCCCAGGAAGCATTATTCCTTGATTGTGAAGTCAAAAGATCCAACTCCTTTGAATATTATATAAAATAATAGCTATTCTTGCTATTATTTGATTGCAATTATAATTTACCAAAATTTCCTTCTCCTGTCAAGGCAGCTCTCCACATGGAATTTTCACCAAGATTTTATTCAAATGACC
>PWME01000258.1 GCA_003559235.1 Mollicutes bacterium
AAAAAAAACCAATAGATATGAAACGAATAAGAACGAACAAATTAAATAATACCATAACCGGGAAGGCATCGACCCTGTTGGCGGCATTGCTGTTGTTGTGTTTGTCAGCGGGTTTTCAAACTATCCAGGCTGAGAAACAACGGGTAATTGTAGAGCCCGATGATTTTCCATCGAAAGTGGATGCCCTCAATATTGCCATTGAACAAAATGGCGGGGACGTGATCTATGTTCTTAGAAACGGCGCAACCTACTTTCTGGAAGCATCTATGGAATATGATCACTTTTTGCACATAGAAGCCGAAGAATATCCCAGCGACAATCCTCCGATTATCCGTCCGGCCACCGATTTGCAAGGTAGTTCCAACAGGATATCCACTTACCGGAACGATATTGTGATGCTAGGAATTTTCTTTTTCGGGCTGGATGACATGGGCGGAAAGCCGCAAAGCCAGAGGACATCAGGTGAAGGTATCCACATGCTCTATCAACACTGCTATCTGATGGGCGGAAACAACTACTTCTGGTGGCTAGGCGCCACGGGCACCACGGTCCGGATTGAAGATACGCAGCTGGCCAATGCCGGACGTCATACCAGTGAACAAAATCAGCGTTTTATCGACACCCGGGGTAATGACACCGACTCCATCATTGTCATCAATTCCAGCATTTACAACATCAACTTTCACCTTATCCGAAGCGGCGGGGCCTTGATCGATTATGTGTACTTTGATCATGTGACGGTGGTGAACCACACATGGAACGCTTTCGATCTGAACCTCGTCAGGGAACTTACCATCAAGAACAGCCTTTTCCATACTGCCCAGCTTACAGGTACGTGGGAATCAGCTGATCTTGTCGGTGATTCCTGGCCGGATTACCAAGGCGAACGTTACTATGGATCAGGCGGCTTGATTGGACTCAACTACTATGATGAGGTTTTCGCGGAAGTTGAAGACGGTCCCCGGGATTCCGACCGAACCATTGTGATCAAGAACAATAACTTTGGCGGTCTTCCTCCACAGGAATACATCGATCTTTGGGAAAAGTTCAGTGATCTGGATATCTATAATGAGCGTTTCAATGGCGGCAGGGGCGCTCGACCGATTGGAACCGACCCGCAGTGGCGCTGGGACAACCCGGATATCACACCAGAAGACCCGGTATGGGCAGTACGTGATACCATAGCCCTGGTCAGAATCAAGGAATCACCCCTGGATTCAACACTTCGTGCCTGGGCAGCCGATGAAGTCCCCTGGGCAACCATTGAAAACAACATTGAGGAAAGCGTTGTAATCGCGGATATGCCAGCACTCATGGCCGACTTCCTGGAGTCTATCTGGTATAAGGACGTCGATAACACTCGTCACTATGATCGTTGGGATGATATCGCTGCCGATGACTTGACAAGGTTCTATCATCCTGGCCCCGGCCCCCCCGTAGCAACGACCGGTAATACTGCCGCATGGTTCCGCAACCTGGCCTACAATGAGGACTCCCAATCATTCACGCATGCGGAAAATGGCTACCCCGTCGGGAACCTGAATTTCTACCCGGAACTGCGCGAGCGCTGGGGACTCGGCGAAGTCATCACAAGTGCCGAAGAACCCGTGGAACGAGCAGGAACCTTCCGCCTGATTGGCAACTACCCCAACCCGTTCAACCCGACCACCAACATCGTGTTTGAGCTTGGTACGGCTTCCGAGGTGACCCTGGGAATCTACAACATCCTGGGCCAGCAAGTACAAAGCATGGAGCTTGGAATGCGCAATGCCGGTGAACACCGGGTCAATTTTGACGCAACCAATCTTACCAGTGGTGTCTATTTTGTACGCATGCAGGTTGGATATGATGTACAGACCCACTCCATGACCCTGATCAAGTAAAATCGGCAGGGCAAAGATAGCTCCGGTGAAGCCGTGATAAACGGATACCCGGGAGCATATCCTGGTAAGTTTGAAGAAAGGGGTATTTCTCTGGAAACGGGGATCTACCCCTTTTTTTCAGGTTTCGACTTACTTCATTTTTTTTCGACAGAGTAAAGCCATACAGCATCCAGCCATATAGCCATATAGCCATATAGCCATACAGCCGGTACAAGTATAATCAATAGCTTCTCAACAGACAGTTTTCAATCGCTTTTTCTAACCGACAATTATAGCGGGCACGCAACAGCAAAGGATCTATATGAACCCAGACAATACCATCGCAGACCGGTTTTTAAGCTCCGTTTTCATTCTGTTTTTCTTCCTTTTTGCAATCGGGTCCGGCCCAGCGCTTTCCATGGCGAATGACGGTCCCCCCCGGCAGGCTCAGTCCTTGACAAATTCGGGTGTCGGATCCAGTGTCGGTACCTGGAACTCATCCATGGTGTACAAAGGGCCGGACGGGGCCCTGATCTACCACTCCGACGAAGATGGCAACCGTATACCGGATTTCAGCCACGCCGGCTATCGCGGTGGCGGTGTGCCGCTGCCGGACGTGCCAGTAAGGATCACCCTGGATCCCTCACCAACCGGCGATGATACGGAGCAGATCCAGCAGGCCCTTGATGACGTCGGGGAAATGGCGCTGGATGAAAACGGCCATCGCGG
>PWME01000202.1 GCA_003559235.1 Mollicutes bacterium
GAGGTTTCCTCTTCAAAGTACCTTGGCAAAGAAACCCCAACTAGACAAATGTTTATTACCCCTTTATTGGGGCGGTTTCCCTTTCTTTAAATAAAAGATAAAGATGACAATGATCTATTCTCGTGTTGCATTGAAACATGGGGTTTAGTAAGTATAGTATTATTGTAACCGAAAACGGTTGTGACAAACAACAAATTGCTATAGCAATATTCTATGGCGCATCATCTCGCGTTACGTTTTCATAGAGTCTTGAGGATAGGGGGGTCATTCGTTCGAATGGATAAAGTCGCAAATCTAAAGCGTGAAAGCGTTTTATTTTCGGCTTGAAACTCATGCTACAATGTGTCATAATAAATAGTTGATAGAACAAATTGAATTGAGGGTTCAGATTTGGAAAACGTCGACTTGAAAATTGCTCAACAAGCAAAAATGGAAAAAATTACTGACATCGCGAAAAAACTCGGGCTTGAGGCATCCGATATTGAACTGTATGGTGATTACAAAGCCAAGATTAGTCTTGATGTACAAAAGCGCCTTAATAATCAAAAAGACGGGAAAGTGATTCTCGTTACTGCCATTACACCTACGCCGGCTGGCGAAGGGAAATCAACCACCACGGTTGGCTTGGGACAAGCGTTTAATAAAGTGGGTAAAAACGCCATTATCGCGTTACGAGAACCATCGTTTGGACCCGTTATGGGTGTCAAAGGCGGCGCGGCTGGTGGCGGTCATGCACAAGTTGTTCCGATGGAAGATCTTAACTTGCACTTCACTGGCGATATTCATGCGATTACAACCGCCACAAACGCAATTAGTTCCATTATTGATAATCATATTCATCAGGGCAATGTATTGAATATCGATCCGCGTCGCATCACTTGGAAACGTGCCCTTGATATGAATGACCGCGCACTTCGTCAAGTTATTGTTGGACTTGGTGGCATTGGAAACTCCATGCCGCGTGAAGATGGCTTCAATATTACTGTCGCAAGTGAAATTATGGCGGTTTTATGTTTGGCCACGGATTTACACGATTTAAAAGAACGGGTTAAACGAATTGTCATTGGGTATACATTTGACAAACAAGTGGTTACCGTTGGTGATCTTGGGGCTGAAGGTGCGGTGACCTTAATTCTTAAAGATGCGATTAAACCGAACCTTGTACAAACCTTAGAAAATACACCTGCACTAGTACACGGTGGCCCATTTGCGAACATCGCCCATGGGTGCAACAGTATTATTGCAACCAATATGGCACGCAAACTTGCAGACTACACCATTACAGAAGCAGGATTTGGCGCTGACTTAGGCGCAGAAAAGTTCTTAAACATCAAATCACGGCAAGCAGGGTTTGAACCAAGTGCTGTGGTTATTGTGGCGACCATTCGTGCGCTCAAGATGCATGGTGGCGTAAAAAAGAAAGAATTAAAAGCAGAAAATGTTGAAGCGGTGAAAGCAGGGGTTGAAAACCTAGCGAAACATATTGAAACAGTTCAAGCCTTTAATTTGCCATATGTTGTTGCCATTAACCATTTTATTAATGATACCGATGCTGAGGTTGAAGCCCTAGAAGCGTGGTTAAAAGCAAACAATCATCCTTTTGCCGTTTCTAAAGTATGGGAAAAAGGTGGCGAAGGTGCTGTAGAACTCGCCAACAAGGTCATCGATGCCGTTGAAAACAACACCTTACCATTTAAACGGCTATACGAACTTAAACAGCCGCTTGAAGAAAAAATCGAAGCCATCGCAAAAACCGTGTATGGGGCAAAGGGTGTTAACTTCACCAAAACAGCGCGCACCCAACTTAAGAAGTTTAAAAAAGAAGGTTGGGACGACTTAATGGTTTGTATGGCGAAAACACAAATGTCGCTATCTGACGATCCCAAAGTTGTCGGAAGGCCAAAAGACTTTACCATAACTGTTCGTGAGCTTTCACCATCCATTGGTGCTGGCTTTATTGTCGCCTTAACGGGTGAGATGATGACCATGCCTGGGTTGCCAAAAGTACCTGCCGCAATGGCCATGGACATTGATGAAGACGGAAACGCGAAAGGATTATTTTAAACCCGAGCGGTGCGCATCCATCGGTGTGCACCGTATTCCTTCAACACTGACCTTAGGGGGTTCAAATTATGGAACTATTCGAGCAATTTAAAGCAATGCAAAAAAAACAAAAAGCTTATGCGTTTGTCTTAAGCATTGCTGGATGGGATTCAAACACAGAAGCACCTAAGAAATGTTTCCCCCACCGTGCTGATATGCTAAGTGTTATCAGCGGAGAGAACTTTTCATTGATGACATCAACTGACTATGTTAAAACGGTGGACGCGTTAATCGAGCGTCAAGATGACCTTGATGAAACGCAAAAAAAAGAAGTTAAACGCGCTAAGCGTAACTTAGATAAAATTGTAAAAATTCCTAAAGATGAATATGTCGACTATGCCAAGCTTATTAACTTAAGTCAACGGATCTGGGAAGAAGCGAAAGAAAAAGACGATTATGCGCATTTTAAGCCGTATTTAAAGAAAATTATTGCCGCGAAAAAACGCATGGTTGAATACCGAAGCGACCGACCAGATAAATACAA
>PWME01000181.1 GCA_003559235.1 Mollicutes bacterium
AGAACTTTAACTATGCCCCAATTCACAAAAATTTATGCACCTTAATGGATGATTGCCTCAGCATCGTTAGACGCAGCAGCGGTTTAAAAACTGCCAAAGCACGCATTGAATCGATGCTAGATACCTTAACTGCGCACCCATTTGAGACTACTGCGTATCATGAAACCCGTAATATGCTTACCGTCGCAAAGCTTATTACCGAAGCCGATTTAAACCGCACAGAAAGCATTGGCTGCCATGTCCGCATTGATTGATGCGAATTATCATACGCACCATGCACTGTGCAACCACGCGACAGGACGCGCAAAAGACTACGTAGAAGCCGCCATTGCATGCGGCTATAATATACTCGGCTTTTCTGATCATGCGCCGTCTCATGTGGTGCATGATCCGCATGTTCGCATGCGGTTTACAGATTTACCGGCCTATATTGAAGACATTCAAAGCGCCAAAGCGCGTTATAGAGGCAAAATAGAAGTTCTCACCGGGTTTGAAATAGAATACCTCGATCAAAACCCAAACGTGTATAAAAGCCTTTTAAAACACGCTGATTACTTGATATTAGGCCAACACTATATTCACAAACGCAATCCGCGTCATGCGTTCGTTTCTTCCTACACATTACAAAACTCTAAAAGCGTCATAAACTACGCCAAAACGATTGAAAAAGCTCTAAAGACGGGCTATTTTAGTTTTGTAGCACATCCAGACCTTTACCTTTTTGGTTACCCAACCTTCGATCAACACGCCGAAAATGCGGCCAAGATTATATGTAAGGCTGCGAAAAACGCCAATATTCCGCTTGAATACAATGCAGGCGGACTGCGCAAATCAACCCAAGGTTACCCAAACAAAGCCTTTTGGGCCGTTGCCAAACAGTATAATAACGATGTCATCATCGGCGCGGATGCCCACGCACCGCATGAATTGTGTGACGCTTCGATGCAACAAGCGATTCATGAAGCACAGCATTTAGGATTAAACATTGCCACCCGATTAAAACTTTCAAAGAGAGGCTGAAATTTCGCCTCTCATCGTTTTTTACGTTTTCAGTGTATAGAAACTCATCCTAGATTCTAAAACGCCAAGAGACACGAAATGATTTTTGCGATTCCCCGCCCAAAAGTAGCGGTAGAATAAACTGGGTCACACTGTAAAAATGAACATAATTAGCTCCCGTTAAATTATTGCAAACCCACCTTAAACATAGTAAACAGTATCAAAGAAGGACTTGTTCGGTTAAAAGAACAAGTTTTCGTTTAATTCGGTTTACTTCCGATAATATATATTATGTTAACTTTAGTATACGGCTTAACAACGTTCTTTACTATGTATCGTGTGGAAATGTCTATTTCTAAAATTCGCTACTTTAGCGATTGTGTCATCAATAAATTTCAAACCATAAAAATTGAAAATTTTGGGGTATTGTCCATCCATTTTTGAAATCTTTAAAAACGCAACCCAAGTAACCCCTTTTCTAATAAATTATGATATGATGATAGCGAGGTGACGTACAATGAAAAATGTTGCATTGGTTTTTACAGGTGGCACGATCGCCATGAAAGTGAATTCGAAACTGCAAGGCGCGATCCCAAGTGTCACACCGAGTGAGTTGGTCGCAACCCTTGCGGAAGCTACGGATTACGATAATTTGATTCCCTATGCGTTTTCTAAAATGCCTTCTCCTTCCATGACGCCAGAAAAAATGCAGGAGTTAAGCGCCGTTGTGGCACGCTTTTTAGATGATGAAGACGTGGCAGGCGTTGTGGTCGTGCACGGCACCGATACACTTGAAGAGACGGCATTTTATTTAGATATTGTGGGCCAATCAGAAAAACCGGTGGTTTTAACCGGTTCAATGTTAAGTGCTTCAGACATTGGTTATGATGGTTTAACGAATCTCGTTTCATCCGTAGAGGTTGCGATGGATGATGCATCACGCGGCAAAGGCGTGCTGGTTGTGATGAACTATGCCATCCATGCGGCGTGTGAGGTTACCAAGACACATACCTTAAAGCTTGATACCTTTAAAAGCGTTGAATTTGGGCCGATTGGCATTATTGATGATCATGAAGTGATTTACTTTAGAACACAAACCAGACATCAAGCGTACCAATTAAAGCCTGGTGCGAATGACACCACGGTTTTACTTAAAGCGTACGCTGGCATGCGTGGTGACATCATTGATTTCTATGTGCAAAATGGTGTTAAAGGCATGGTGATTGAAGCGTTTGGGCGCGGTAATCTCCCACCGACGATGATGGATGCCATTCGCAGCGCGGTTCGTGCAGGTGTTATCATTGTGATTGTATCGCGCTGTTATAGTGGACGTGTCCTTGATACTTACGGGTATTTAGGTGGCGGCAAAGACTTAATTCGTTCGGGATGCATACTCGGTGGACACTTAAGCGGTCCTAAAGCGCGTTTGCTTTTAATGATTGCGTTAGAAAACGGTTTAGACAAACAAGCGATTACTTCCTTGTTTCAAGCATAAAAATCGATGTGGCGGCGAGTAAGCCGCCTTTTTCTATGAAAAAAGGACCCGCAGGTCCTTGTGTATTATGACGCCATCGCCTTTAAT
>PWME01000215.1 GCA_003559235.1 Mollicutes bacterium
ACATATATATCACCATCCCCTTTTTCAATTGATTCCTTTACAGCAACCATATCCGCTGTTTTATCATATATATCAACAGTTCTTTCACCAAAAATATATACAGTAGTTAAATCTTTCATTTCACATTATTTTTAAATTTTAACGCAGTTTTGTTTTTACAGTAATTTGGAATTACCTCAACATCATAATTAGGGTTAACAAGAAGTGTTTGTAGAGCATCTTCTTCATTTGCCTCACTATATGCTATATACAAAGGTCTTTCCCTGTTCATATCAATAGTAAATTTAGTTCCAAAATCAAAATACTCTTCCTTCTTTGTTTTCTTCCTTAGCCAATCAATAGCTTCATCTATATCATCAAAACAGAATAAATCCTTACCAAATGAATCGGAAATTCCACCACTACCATCTGAAAATAATTGTATGGATGGAATATTGACATCATCCATTTTTTCTTCAAGTTTACCAAGTAATAAATATAATTCTTTCATAATATTTTTAATTTAATTAATTAAATTTGCAGTTGGTTTTGGGATGCTGCACCCCCATTAGAATAAACCTTTCCTATGATTGACACATTATTATACGTAAACTAACTAATTTTGTTTCAAAAAAAGAAATTCATCAAGATAGTCTGGTTCTAAACCAAACCACTCTTCACAAATATCCATTAGATTATCACCGCTCTCAAGACGATCATTAAAGTCCTGTTTTGCTTCTGCAATAAGATCAGAAGCCTCTTTTTCGGACATTCCGTCCCTTGTCATTAACACTTCTTTGATAGTTTTCATAATAGATTGTTTTAGTTGTTAATAACTGATGTTTTCTTTATCTAAAACTTTTATAACCTCTGGAAATGTTTTTATCAATTGTGTTAAAGATATTTCCATATCAACACCCCCAGAATACGCTAAAACCCTATATTTATTTTTATTTTCTTCTATTTGTAATATCAATTTACCATCAACACTTCTACTTTTAACATTTCCCGAAAAAACTGTTTTCCATTTATTTTTAGTGAAAATATCTTTAATTATTTTCATGGTAATAAATTTTAATTAATCAATATTTTTTTTTATAACCTCATTAATTTTTTTATGATATTCATCTTCCAAAATTTCAATAAACGGTGTTATTGTTCTAATAAAATCTTCCTTAGTATCAAATTCAAACAACTCCTTTTCATTATTAAACACAGTCCCACTACTATCAGTAAAAATTTTAATATAAGGATACATTTGATCATCAGCATCATCTTTAACCTCATCATAAAGGTCTTCATACTTTTTTAATAACTCCAACATTTCTTCCATAATATTATACTTTTTTTATACATTATATTATACGACAAATGTAATAAGAATGTTTCAAATGGAAATCATAAAAATTGTTAAATTAAAGCCAATAATATTCATTTGTTTTTAATTCAACTTTACTTTCAATCCATTCCAGTATTTTACCTGTATAATATGATGAAGTAATATCAATTAAAAATGAATCTATTTTTCTCCTTACATCGCTTTCAGTTGTTAAAACTGAACCACTTTTCAGGACTTCATTTGAAAACCAATCAATGGCTTCGATTTGAATTACTTTACCAGTAATCTTAACTCTAATCTTGCCACCAACGGCATATTCACCAATTTTAAATGTTTTTGTTGCTTTCATTTTTTTTGTTTTAGTTTGAATATAATTCATAATAAATTTTCCCTGTGCAATAAAGTCCAATCGAAAAACCAATAAATCCTTCACCCCAACCAGATATTTCAATTCCCTCATTTTCAAAAAACAATATAATCCCCGTAGCAATTAAGGTTAAAATAAACGCAATTCCTATATTCATTATTATTATTGCAAATGTTTTCATTTTAATTAAAATTAAGTTTATGTTTTGATTTTCTTGTGTAATTCTTTTTGGATTTATGGGCAATAGATTTTGAAGTCCAACCATTGCTAAACTCCAATTCAGCATCCCTTGAACCTCTCCTGTTTGCCTTTATGTAATCCATTATTTTCATAATTCAATTAAGTTAAATCACAAATCATTTCACCTTTGTAAATACAAACCCTAATTCCTTTTTCTTTTACTTCTTCAATGAACTTAAAAAGAGGTCTTTCATTAACGGCAATAACATCACCGTTTTTATATGAAACCCCATGATTACAATCATAATCCTGAAAAAACATAATAAAATATTTCATAGTTTTATTTTTTAATTGTTGTTCATTATATTATACGTTAAGTTTTTGTTTTTGTTTCTTAAAATTTGTTAAAATTAAATTAAACTTAATTCACTTAAATAAACTTCTGCTTCACTTAACATTTTCCCATTACCATAGTGAATCATTGCAGTTAGTTCATTTACATTCCATATCTTTTGAACGGTATAATCATTACCGTTAATTGGGTCTGGATCATTCCAGACAATCTTTTCTTTGTTATCCAAAGCCTGTTTGAGTTCTTTTAAGGTCATTTTTTTTATTTTTGTTTGTGAACAATTGGAACTACTTTATACATAAAAGTCGCACCACCTTGTTGCTGTATAAAATCATAACATTCTTGCTCTGTTCCTTCAAA
>PWME01000108.1 GCA_003559235.1 Mollicutes bacterium
ATTAATCTTCGTGCTGATATCGCAATTGGCAATGTAGTTGGTAGTAATATTGGTAATATCTTGCTCATCTTAGGTCTGTGTGCACTTATCAAACCGCTGGCTGTGCGTCCCCTCGCTTTGAAACGTGATGCTTTGACAGTTATACTTTCCAGCGTGTTGCTACTGGTATTGGTGGGAGGAAGCAGCCTCGCAAAATTTGATGCAATCATCCTTGCAATTGCATTATTGAGTTACTTGTCGTTGGCCTATTTTAGCGAGCGCCATGTAGACTCCCCATCCGCTGAGCTTCACAAAGCCGAAGCCACGGAAGTTACTGGCACTCCGAGATCAACTCTTAAAACTATTGTATACATACTGCTTGGTTTACTACTTTTGATTGGTGGATCTAAGGTTTTATTATTGGGTGCCATTGGAATAGCCGAATCATTTGAGATCTCAGAAGCCTTTATAGGCTTAACTTTAGTGGCAGTAGGTACCTCATTACCTGAATTGTCAATATCTGTATTAGCGACGATTCGGGGCCATGCGGACGTTGCCGTGGGGAACATTCTTGGCAGTAATATTTTTAACACACTGGGCATATTAGGTGTTTCAGCAATGCTACAGCCACTCCCCGTTAACCAAAGAATACTAGATTTTGACTTATGGATAATGTTGGGTGTTTCCTTGTTGCTATTCTTTTTTTTATACACGGGTAAAACAGTTACCCGCATGGAAGGGTGTATTCTACTCTTAGGGTATCTCGCTTATTTATTTTTCAGTTTTACTTTGTTTGGTTAACATGATTTGTCGAGCACGAAAAAAAACGCATAACACGCATTTCGCTTCGCGATTCTTCGAATCGTGTGAGCGGGTAAGAAATTGTTGATTATACTTTTAGATGGTCGCTCCGCAGCACAAATGCCGGGTCGTTAAAGCACTTCAAACTCGCAGATAGCATCTGAAGTGTCTCATTGATTTTACCGTCAAGCTTCTGCTGTGATAGGAGTAATGACAGATCGGTGTGTATACCAGATAGTTGGAACACATTCTATCATACACACCCTGTAAAAATCTCATGAAATCATCGTTCTTCTTCCGATTCGCGAGTATAGCTTGTGCACTCCTTTTGGTCGGCTGCAATGTGTTCGATAGCGACAAAGAAGTGGCGGCACTTGATTTTGATAACATGCATGTTCAATACGAGAAGTATGGTGGATGGATAAACACATCCACCCTCGAAGTCCGACCTTCCGGCGAAGCTATTGCAAAAGAATTTGCTCACGGATCCGGGGAGGTTCTTCAAAAGAACACATCCACGCTGTCAGAGCAGCAGAAAGACCGGCTTGCCCAGTCCTTCGCCTTGTTCCAAAACTTTGACCGGCATTACAAGCCGGAAAAGCACTATGCCGACCAGAATTTTTACAGACTCAGATTGTCCTATGAAGAAAGGACCGATACGGTTACTGTGTATGATCCGGCAAACGCATCATTGCCAGAGGAGCTGGAACGATTGATTGCAGATGTTGAAAATCTTCATCAGATTGTATTGGATGAGGCTTCGAAAAACCAAATGTAGTAAACGATTCCGCGAAGGCTGGCTCAGCTGATTTTTTTTTAACTTGCAATACTGATTATCCGGTTGCTCAAATGCCAAAGTGTTTATGGCCTTGATCTCTACCATTCGTCGGAATCTAAATTCTTTCACTTTTCTTTTGTTATCTTATAAAGGATACCCAATACTCGACATTATGAATGATCTCGAACGCATAAAATCGCAGATTAAGCCCGTCTTGATTAAATACGGCATCAAGAAAGCCGGGATTTTTGGATCCTATGCTCGTGGCGAAACCGTCGTGAATGATCTTGACCTGCTTGTCAAGATCGATAAGAAGATCAGTCTGTTGGAATTTGTCGGGATTAAACAGGAGTTGGAAGATACATTGGGGATCAAGGTTGACCTAGTTGAATATGATGCGATCAAGCCAGCATTGAAGGATGATATCCTCAGGGAAGTAGACCCGGTACTATGAAAAACATTCCGATAATTGTAATTATTACCGCTGCAATTGCCGGCTGCGGCATCTTTTCCGGCAAATCAGAAAAAGAGCCGTTTATCGATTACAGGGCCGGCCAGGTTTCACAATACGAGTATATTTTTTATACGCAGTATCCAGGCTCGGTCGACTTTGTTCCGGAATATGAACAGCGTCTCAAGACAACAGTAAAAAAGACGGACGGAACGATCACTGTTGATGACAATACGCTGAGCGATCTTGTCATGATACAAATAGCCGTTGATGGGGACAATCACCACATCCAACCGCAAAATGTCTGGTATCGCTACGATGACGGTTATTTCACGGAGTATGCATATACACAACCGTCAGTCAGCGCGGTCATGCCGAAAATGCTGCATGGCGGGCAACCTGAATTTCAAACATTCATACAGAGCCAGTTGAGGAAATTCAGCCCTGAAAGAATGATAATCGGAGATTTCAGTAGCGAGTATTCTGATGGCGACTCGATTAGTCTCCGCGAAGATCCACGACTGGTACACCCCCGGCAGTTTGAAATCGGGAAAGAATGGACCAC
>PWME01000096.1 GCA_003559235.1 Mollicutes bacterium
ACCAATGCAGCATCCGCCATGAAGCTTGCAGAGCGGATTAAAGAAAAGATTCAGACTTTGGAACTTGCTGATTATGATGACGTAATAACGTGTAGTTTTGGGGTTGGTGAACGCAATCAAGGTGAAATTTTTGAAAGCTGGTGGAAGAAATCAGATGATGCGATGCGTCTTGCGAAAGCCCGAGGAAAAAATCGTGTGGTATCTGCATAAACATGTATGAAGTGATGGGGTGATTCGTCACTTTTTTTATGAAATCCATCACAATTATTACATCTACGGTACAATTTTTCTAAATAAGACGCTTATTTATAAATATTATGCTTGCGCCCCTTTGTTTTGCGGTTTAAAACTGTTAGACTTAAGAAGAGGTGAGCCCCATGTTTAAGTCTTTATGGCATGAAACACTATTGGCGATTATTGCCGTGTTGCTTATTATTATAGCGTTTATCATTGATGCATTTACAGAAACCACCACAACGCTTGTGGTAGGGACTTTTGCGTTAGCCTTTTTAATTGGGGGCTATCATAAGGCTAAAGAAGGCATCATTGATACGATTAAATCAAAGCGTCTTAATGTGGAGTTTTTGATGATTTTCGCGGCGCTTGCTGCGTTTATTATTGGAAAGTATTCTGAAGGCGCGATTTTAATATTGATTTTTTCAATTAGTGGTGTGTTAGAATCCTATGCGAATGCAAAAAGTGAAAAGGCGTTAAAACAATTACTGAACTTAGCACCAGATACTGCTGTATTGTATGAAAACGGTGAAACCAAAAGCATTCCGCTTGATGAAGTGGTTCAAGGTAATCGCTTAATGGTTAAAGTGGGTGAAAAAGTTCCCGCGGATGGTATTATTAAAGAAGGCAATACAGCGGTTGACCAAGCGGCGATTACTGGTGAGTTTGTGCCGGCTTATAAACATGTTGGTGATAAAGTATTTGCGGGAGCGATTAATATTGAAGGGTCTATTATTATTGAAGCAACCGCGTCGGCGAAAGAATCGGTCATTCAAAAGGTTGTGGCTTTTATCGAAAAAGCCAAAGAAGACCAGCCGACCTCTAATACCAAAATAAAGCGGTTTGAAAGTGTTTATGTGTATGTCGTTTTAGCGATTGCGGCATTGATGGTAATTATACCGCCATGGTTTGGGTGGTTATCTTCAGATGAGGCTTTGTATCGGGGGATTGTTGTGCTTGTCGTTGGGTCTCCTTGTGCTCTTGTTGCTTCAGTAGCACCGGCCGCACTTTCTGCCTTATCAAATGCATCGCGTAAACATATTTTAATTAAGGGTGGGTCACGATTAGAAGGTGTCAACGCAGTTTCGGCTGTTGTTTTTGATAAAACGGGAACGATTACCACGGGTGAACCTAAAGTGGTTGGTGCACAGTTTGATAGTGATGACATGAAATATTGTATGCGTGTTGTTTTGACGCTTGAATCCCAATCGAATCACCCGCTTGCCAAAGCAGTGGTAAAGTCGTATGACCGCATTGAAACGCTTCAAGGCGTGTACCCACAAGAAAAACCAGGGTATGGTATGGAAGCCACCATTGATAATCACCTGTGGCAAGTCGGACGATTTGACTGCACAAAAAGTGCTGCGATGGAAAAACTATTGCACGCATCGTCCGCAGAAGGGAATACCCATATTTTAATCATAAAAGATCAAGTGCTTGTGGCGTTCATTGCATTAAAAGATACGTTAAGGCCTTCAGTTAAAACCACTATAAAAAGATTAAAAGATCGGGGCATTCACACCATCATGATGACGGGTGACAACGCAACTGTGGCAAACGAACTCGCCAAAGCCATACAAATTGATACGGTTTATGCGGACTGTTTTCCAGAAGATAAAGTCGATATTATTAAACAAACCAAAAAGGACTACCATTCAGTGTTGATGGTTGGTGATGGCATCAATGATGCACCGGCATTAAATGAAGCGGATGTTTCCATTGCGATGGGGAGTGCAACGGATGTTTCCCTTGAAACAAGCGATATTGTCTTTATGGATGATAATATGGGATCTTTAGAACAAGTCTTTACCCTTGCGAAGCGGTTAAAAGGGATTGTGGCGATGAATATCGCGCTATCCGTCATGGTCATTGCGACATTAATGATTGCGAACCTATTTGGGGTCGTTCAACTTCCGTTTGGGGTTTTAATTCACGAAATGTCAACCATATTAGTGGTGTTAAATAGCTTGCGTTTACTCATGAAATAAAGGTGATAAGATGTTTACGTTAATACAGGGTGACAACCACCATACTTCTGAACCTGAAAAACGTGCAGTGCGTGCCGTGATTGTACAAGGTTCGTCAATTATTTTGATGCATGTAAGCAGTTCAAATACTTATGTGCTCCCAGGGGGTGGGGTTCATGAAGGTGAAACCCTTGAAGCTGCATTAAAACGCGAAGTATTAGAAGAAACGGGCTTCGAGATTAACCATTATGAATATGTTACGACGATTGATGAATACCACGACACAATGACAAGACGCCATCATATTTATCGTGTTACCATTGGTAATACGAAAAATCCGATTTCGATGACACAAGAAGAACA
>PWME01000170.1 GCA_003559235.1 Mollicutes bacterium
ACCGTTGAAAAGGTTCATAAAAGTAAAAAAGGCACATCGAAAAACTTGTTTGTAACGTTTTTGGTAAAAGAGTGGCGCATTGCACGGCGAAGTATCAACCAACTGCTTAATGACTATACAATTTTGATTGCCTTGCCGTTTTTCATGTATATGCTCAATTACATTTTTACAAATATGCGTCTCAATTCAACGGGGAATCAACTGGTGCTTGTATTTAACATTATTATTGCCTTGTTGTTGGTGACAGCTTCAAATACAGCATCGGCAAGCAGTATAACGACCGAGGGCACTGAGTTTGTCATTATGAAAACGGCACCGAGTGAAACCCGTACGATGGCGTGGGCGAAAATTGCGTTTAATTTGTTGTTTTCAACGGGAATCATATTAATTAGTTTTCTATTGTTTCAAATCGCCTTGCCAAGTTTTTCTGCAACGCATCGCTGGTTGATCTTTTTGTTGGTCATTACCTTAAATGCGGGTCATATTTTGTGGTCATTTCAAATTGATTTATTAAACCCAAAACTTAGTGATTATGCAGCGACTGGGTCTTTATCGGGAAACCCGAATATCGCCAAATCTATTGCGGGTGGCTTTGCGTTAAGTTTAGTGTTTGGCACGGTTGCGGCTTTGGCGTTTTTAACCACCGCAAGTAGTCTAGCATGGGCGGTGCTGTTTCTCCTTGCTGTACCGTTTGTGTTACTTAGATTGTATTTATTTAACAGTTATCTTAAAGCGTATTTTATCGATATTGAGTTTTAGGAGTGGTGTCATGAATAAAAAACTTATTTTGCTTCTCGCGCTCTTTGTGAGTGCGCTTGCGGTGATGGGGGTTGAAGTGTTTGGGAGTTTACCAGAATCCCGTGATTTACCGACCATTGAAGCGATTACGATTCCTGAAAGTGAGTATGACCGCTTAACTGAAGATGGGAATTACTTAAAAGTGGTGGATGATATTGTAACCGAACAAACGCCACGCATGGAGTTTGCGTTTTCAATTGATCCAATGCCTTCTAGACATAACTTGACGGTTCGAACAACGCATGATGGTGTCTCTGCAGACATTGATGATATCAATATGATGGTGTATGTGTATTTTGATTTGAGTGCTTTGGGTGAAGTGGTGACCATTCAAATCCGCGACCGTGAATCAGGACGACGGGTAGAGTTAGTGCTTTGGTTTGACGGTGCCGATGAAGTCGATGTCCCAGGCTTTTAGGTAAATCGTTTTATAAAAATATAGGATAAAATATTAGGAGGAATGTTTAGATGAAACACGCAAAAAAAATGACGCTTATGGTGATGGTTTTTGTCACGATGTTGCTTGTCTTAGCGGCGTGCCAACAGACGGTTACCTTGACTTTTGACAGTCGTGGTGGTTCGGTGATTCAACCGATGCGGGTCGAACAAAACCATGTGTTTGAGACGCTTCCAGAACCTGAGCGTGAAGGGTACACGTTTAAGGGATGGTACCGTTCAACGGATTTTGAAGAGCCATTTGATCCAACGGTTCCATTTTTAACCAACTTAACGGTGTATGCAAAATGGGAGATTAATCAATACACGGTTACCTTTGATACGCAAGGTGGAGAAGAAGTTGATGCGATTACCAATGATTTTGGTCGCACGTTTACGCCTCCAACCCCTGAACGCGAAGGGCATGATTTTTTAGGGTGGTACCTAGATGAAGCGTATGAAGAGCCTTTAGAGCGTTTTACTATCCCTGCAGAAGATATGACGGTGTATGCCAAATGGGATGTGCATACGTTTGTCGTTTCGTTTTATGAAGCGCGTGAAGATGTAGGGTATGATTTATACACGACACGCACGGTTGAATACGGTGAAACATTGCTTGATATACCGTTAGTGCCAGAGCGTTATGGATATAATGTTTCTTGGGGTGTTAGTGACTTTGAAAACATTACTGAAGATCTTGATGTTTATCCAGTGTATGAAGCGATTGAACTAACAGTTCATTTCCGACAAAGTTTTGATGGCATTACCGGAGATGATGCGATTGCGTATACGTTTACGGTTGATTACGGTGATTCGCTTGACACATTGCCACCGCTCGAAGCGGTTGAAGGGTACCGGATTACATGGGATCGGATTTGTTTCCCATCGGTCACATCAGATATAGAAGTGCGTGCGCTTTACACGCCTGATGATGTTAAAACGGTACGGTTTATTAGTGATTGTGCGGTGTTATACCAAGCGTTAGAAACCGCGGGTGCTGATGACGAAATTCTAACTGAAGCTGGCGATCTTTGGCAACTATCAAAAACAGGCTATAACTTCTTAGGATGGTTTGATGGTTTAGAAGCCGAAACGCCATTAACGATTGAAGACATGAGATTTTCACGCTTTAGTGAAGCGGTTAGTTATGTGTATGCACAATTTGATAGCGTGCCAGCTTTTAATGCCCCTACTGATCTTGAGGTTTCGATTGATTGGACAGATATGGAAGACTTAGCCTCCGCACCGATTACGGTAGCGTTCGACTTGGATCCAATAATGATTGATGATGTTATGCCACCATTTATTGATTTATTGATTA
>PWME01000222.1 GCA_003559235.1 Mollicutes bacterium
AAAGCCAGCGCAACATAAGCGAAGAACACTCACCGGAAGCGATGCACGCCAGAAACCGCCGGCGCCGCGAAGAGACCCTGAATAACCTGCCGAAGACCCTTGCCGATGCCGGAGCAGGGTTCATGTACGAAAAGGTGGCCGGCCTCGCAGAAGAAGCCTGCAAACTGCTTCCCTATCGTGAGACCGGCAAGCATTACCTGCTGATGGGGTTTGAGGCGATCCGCAATGTGCTGCTTGAATTCGGAAGACGCTGGGGGATTGATAGCGATGTGTTCCACCTCCGTCTGAACGAACTTGCAGGGTTCGAACACAGGCGGGAAGCGTTGATGGAAAAAATAAAAGCGCGTTCCGTCCGCCGGGAAGCATTCAAACGCCTCGATATGCCCGATGTGATCGACTCGCGCCACCTTGATGATCTCGGCCTGCCGCGCGAGACCGAATCCGCCGATGAGCTCGACGCCTTCAGCCTCTCGCCGGGAACTGTTACCGGCACGGCCAGGATTATACGGGATCCGTCGGAGGCGCACGATCTTCCCGAGGACTGCATACTCGTCTGTCCCTCCACCGATCCCGCATGGACGGCCCTTTTCACCGCGATCCGGGGGTTGATAGTGGAACGCGGCGGTGTGCTCAGCCACGGCGCCATAACGGCTCGCGATTTCAGTATCCCGGCCGTGTCATGTTCCGGCGCCACGCGCACCATACCCGACGGCGCGCGCGTACGCCTCGACGGCGACCGTGGCCATGTGACCTTAATTGAGGAGTAGACAGGAATATGTTAGAGACGCTCGAAAATCTCATCCTGACCATAACGGATCCACTGCTGGGCTGGCTGCTGTGGCTGCCTCGCGACGTTGCCCTGCTGATCGTGGCGCTGCTTACCGGGTTGATCCTCACGCTGGCCCGGAAATGGACGACCGACCAATCCTATCTCGCCCGATGTGCCGCCGACAAGCGAAGGCTCAAAGAACTGGTGAAAGAGGCAAAGAAAAAGAAAGACCGGGAAGCCCGCAAACGCTACCGCCGAACCCTCGGGCAGCTCGGGGCCGTCAAGTTCAAGGCCGAAGGCAAACCGCTCCTGCTGGCCATCGTTCCCATCGCCATGCTCGCCGTGTGGGCTTTTGCCCGCATAGCCTACATGCCTGTGGCGCCGGACGAAGCGGTCACAGTCAATGCCTATTACCCGCTGCCCGGAATCGGGCGGCGTGTGCATATGGTGCCCCAGCAGGATGTCGTCGCCGAAAACGGATGGATTCAGAAGATTCGTCCGGTCGAAGAAGACGATTTTGCTTTCGGTATATACGACGGGATGGCCTCATGGGAGATCAACGCCAAAGCCCGCAAAGAACCCTATTCGCTCAACGTTCGCTTTGCCGACGAATCGTTCGAAATCCCTCTGCAGGTGCATGAGCGGCTCTACACAAACCCGATCGTCTTTACCGATGATCCCAGGATCGAGGCGCTGACCGTGGACCTCGCCGAATACCACCCCTTCGGTGTTATCCCCGGCATTCCCTTTCTGATGCTCCAGCCATGGATCATCGGTTACCTGATATTCGTCGTGCCCCTGTCATTGGTGCTGAAACGTGTCATGCGAGTCAATTAAAAAAAAAACGGAGGATCTGCATGGCAAGGCAGAAAGGGCTTTGTGATTTGACGGCTTCAATGTTTGGCGTTTTTCTGCTTCTGATTGCTACCGGTTCCGGTGGATATCTACATGCCGGTGAAGATGACACAGTTTTGTCTTTTAATGGGGATGGAGATTATTGGGACCTGGGCGTTGATGCCGGCGATCTGGGTATAGATGGGAACCGTGAAAAAACAATCGAGATCTGGGCTTTCATAAGCAATTTCCAGGGGGATGAAGGTATTTTCAGTCTGGGGACGACGGGAGATAGTCTGAGAGATTTTTCTCTGCGCGTCCTTGGCGGAACGGAGAACAGGTTTCGCGGACAGTTCTGGGGGAGCGACATCGATTTTACCTACCAGGCAAAGAATAAGTGGGTTCACTTTGCCGTAACTCACGACGAGGAAACTCAAAGAATATATGCCGACGGTGAGTTGGTCGGCGAACAGGACGAAGAACTCGACACTTCGACCGAACAAAACCTGAAAGTGGGTTTTTGGGATAGTGTTGATCGCGGGACGCTTGATGGCGCCACCCGGGAACTGCGGGTTTGGAACACGGCTCGCAGCGAATCGGAAATCCGTGATAAGAGGCATGAACCTCTTACTGGAGATGAGCAGGGGCTTGTCGGCTACTGGCCACTGGATGAAGGAGAAGGGAGAACCGTCCATGACAGATCCGGCAATGAAAACCACGGGAAAATCACCGGCGCCGAGTGGACAGAGGTGACTGTGCCTGATGTGGTCAGACTGTGGAACTATCACGTGCTGGACGACGCCTTCCGGCAGGCCGACCGCGGCGAACTGCGGACCATGCGCATCGAAGGGGCCCGGGGCGGCACCTTCTCCGGCGCCGTTGCGGTGGAATCGGACGAACCGCTGACCG
>PWME01000058.1 GCA_003559235.1 Mollicutes bacterium
CATCGTGGGACAAAACTCTTGAAAGGCTCTCACAGTTGGAGAGGATTCAAGCGGTTCAGCAGGAGCAGATCAACAACCAGGGAAAACTGGTAGAGGGAATCAACAAGCTCTCGGAGAATGTTCTTCTCCTGAACAACAGTGTCACCCAAATGAAAACTGACTTGAAGGATGTCGCAGGAAAGGTAGATCACATGGAAAAGACGCCAGGAAAGCAGTACACAAGGTATAAGGAGCACGTTGTTTATGTGCTTATCGGAGCAGGAGTCATGTACCTTTTGAGCACGATTTTTTAGAAAACATAATTGAGAGGAGAATGTTTATGAGCATAGAGTTATTGGAAAGCATCATTATACCCGTTATTGGAGCGCTCTTAACGATCGTAGTGATTCCGTACTTGAGGGAAGTCACCACTGAAAAGCAACGGAACAAAGTCATGTTCTGGGTGGAGACCGCCGTCATGGTGGCAGAGAAGCGATTCGGTCCCGATACGGGAAGGCGAAAGAAAGAGTGGGTTCTTGCCTTTCTGAAACAGAGGGGAATCAAGGTGAAAGCCGAAGAGCTCGACACGATAATCGATGCAATGGTCGAGGGCTTATATAATTTAGGAGGAGGGACGGACGATGATGAGATTCCCGATACAGAATAAAGATTTACGAATTTCTCGTATCTCCAGTGGCTACGGTCCCCGTTGGGGACGATTCCACAGGGGCGTTGACATTGCGATGCCACAGGGAACGATGCTAGTTGCTCCCGCAGACGGTATCGTCTATGTGAATGCAACAAACCGAGGAGGTCCGACGGAAGGGTACGGTCATTACCTTATCCTGCATCATCCCGAGCTGAAGAAGTTCACGCTCTATGCTCACTTGAGAAAGTTGTCTGAGCATCGAGTCGGAGCGAAAGTTAAAGCAGAGCAGTCAATTGCCGTCTCTGGCAATACAGGAAACTCTACTGGACCGCATCTTCATTTCGAGATTCATGAGGATGAGCACAAATTCCCCGCTCGTGTGAACAACCACGGAGGAGAAGACGACCCAACGATCGACCCAGTAAAATACTATGGACTGAAAGACTTTATGGGCAAGTCCAGTCTTACGGGAGCAGACAAAGTATTGTATCCCGAACCTGAACCACCAAAGAAAGAGGATAAGACCTATAAAGTACGATCGGGAGATAACCTTTCCAAAATCGCATCCCAGTTTAGAACATCCGTCAAGAACCTGGTGGAGTGGAACCAACGGAAATATCCGTCTCTTCGCTCTAACCCGAATTACATCCGTCCAGGATGGGTTCTTGTTGTCCGAGAAGGAAAGAAAGAGGACCTTGAGTACACCGTTGTTGCAGGGGACACTCTCTCTATGATTGCAAAACGACATAACGTAAAAACAAATGACTTGGTTCAGTGGAACCAAAGCAAGTATCCAGGTTTGAAGAAGGACCCGAATTTGATCTTTCCAGGATGGAAGCTTGTTATAAAATAAAAGATGCCCCTCTTCAGTGAGGGGCTTTCTTTTTCAGAGGGGGGCAATATAGAATGAGATCAATGTCAAAAGAAGAAGCAGACCGAATGGCGAATCGCTTCAGAAGAGCGAAACAAGGACAGGACCCGATCGCAGAAGAGCTTCAGAGCATGGGACGGGGTCAACAAGGCGCAAATCACCAACGAGAGCTTCAAGGAAACTTAAACCAAGCGCAGGGCGGGGATGGCAGACGCCAAGAATTAGCGCAGTTTTTAAAAAACCAACGAGGAAGCAGAATGGCATCCCCACCGCCAGAGGGACGACCGCAGGTTCCAGAGCAAAGAGATCAGCGAAGCAGAATGGCATCCCCACCGCCAGAGGGACGACCGCAGGTTCCAGAGCAAAGAGATCAGCTCCAACACCAGATACAACGAGCGCAAGAACGAGCTCAACCAGAAGGTCAACAAGCTCACGCTGATATTGTTGGACAGTTGAGAGGACGGCTAGAGAGTCAAGGCGGAGACCCTCGGAGGGAGCTCCAAGGCAATATGAACCAAGCACAAGATCGAGCTCAACACGGTCAAGCACAAGAGCAGATGAGAACCATCGCTCCAGGAGAGCCATTAACAAACGAAGATCAGCAAGTCATTGTCGAGCGACTTCCTGGACTTTTGGAGGAACTTGCAAAGAAGGGGATTCCGCAGAACGAGCTACGGATACTTCTGCAAGACTTAAAAGAGTACCTAGAGGGAAGCGCAGAAGTTTCGGGGGTGAGATAAATGTCGACCTATAAAATCAAGCAAGGGGATACCTTATCGGGAATTGCCAGTCAACACGGACTGAACTATAAGGATATTGCAAAGTGGAACAACATTTCAGACCCTAACAGAATACAGGCAGGAGCAACGCTGAACCTTTCAGCACCACAACAGCAGTCGACAGCGCCAAAAGCGCCGAGCCAACCGACAAGTCCAACCAGTACACCAAAGACTTCATCCCAACCGAATCAAGGAGGTCAAACAACGACGCTTCTTGGTCAGATCAATGAGCTTATTAATAAGCCA
>PWME01000034.1 GCA_003559235.1 Mollicutes bacterium
AATAAAGTGCCTTTGCCAATGCCATGCAACGTGCCAGCATCAATAAAGAAATAATCTTTGGCGCTAACTGGGACTTTTTGAACAATACTTTCAATTGTATCGTTTTCAATGTGTTGCTTTAACTCTGCAAGACTTTTGGCATGATGGCCAATAATTAGAGTAGCATCCGCTTCTGCTTCAACAATATACCAACACTCGGTTTTCCCATAACTGCCTAAAGTCTTTGCCATAGCATCATCAGGATGGACTTGCACGCTTAAATCATCCGCTGCATCGATAAATTTAACCAATATCGGGAATTCATCCGCTCGGTGATTGCCAAACAAATGGCGTTGATTTTGCCATAAGGAGGATAACGTTTCACCTTGATACAGTCCATCTTTGATGGTTACATCACCATTTGTGTGCGCCGCAATACCCCAACATTCACCGGTTTTCTCACTGGGCAATGCGTAGTTAAAACGCGCACGCATCTTTTGGCCGCCCCACATTTTGGTTTTAAAGATAGGATCGAACTTTATAATCATTTTGAACGCCTCACAATACATCATACATTTCGTTGATGCTTACGAAATGGTTTCATTTAATCGCCTTTCGATAAACATTTTCAGCCATTGCACGGTCAACTTTCACAAAGCCACCGACGGGTCCAACAATGGTGACTGTATCTGCCATCCATTCGATTGTATCATCATCTGGTATATGGCCTGCTGCTTCAAAAGTCGTTGGGGCTTTAAAAATCTTCTCAAGCATATTTTTGATCGCTTCAATGACTTGTTCAGGATGTTCTGTTTCAAATAATTCACGCCCTAAAAAGGCAAGGCGTGGTGCGACAATCGAGGGTGATGCATCTAAAATAGTTTCTAAGTACGCAGGGTATATACTCGTTAAAGCATAACCATGGGTTACACCATATTTTTGTGTGTAAGGATACGATAATTGGTGGGTTGCCCAATCGCCTTTTTTTCCTTGTGCTAAAAGCCAAGATAGTCCGATCGTTGCCGCCCAACTAATATTCGATCGGGTATCATAATCGTCTTCACCACGGTTTAACCGTTCAGTGTTTTCAATGACACTTTTGAGCAATCCAAATGATAGATAATCCGCTGTTTCAGTGCGCTCTGTTTTAGAAAAGTATTGTTCGAACACATGCATGACAATATCGGTGACACCAGCATAGGTATAATGGGTGTTGACATGCATTGTATAGGTTGGGTCAATAATAGAAAACTGCGGGATTAAAAACGGGTATGCGCAACTGCGTTTTTGATTGGTTGCATCATTGGTGACAACGGTATTACCATTGGTTTCTGTGCCCGTGGCCGCAAGGGTTAAAATCGTTCCAAGTGGCAAGGCATCCTCAGGTTTCTTTTTGCCTAAAAAGACATCCCATATTTCATCTTCATGCATCGTCACCGAAAAGGCAATTGCTTTTGCAGCATCGATGACTGACCCGCCACCGGCAGCTAAAATGAACTCAACATTATGTTTCAAGCATTTTTCTCTTCCACTTAAAACACTTTGCATTTCAGGGTTCGGTCTTACCCCTGATTCTTCAATGCGCGTAATCGAAAGGGCATCCATCACAGAGACAATATTTTCATAAATGCCAATCGATTTAATCGACTGTTTCCCATACACCAGCAACACTGCTTTGCCTTGATAAGGTTTTAATATTTCACTAAGCTTCTCAATTTGATCTTTGCCAAAATAAATCTGTGTTGGTAATGCATACGTAAATGATTCCACAATATCAACTCCCTATCGGTTATTATAACACGAAAACCCTCTGTCTTGTTTAAGCTGTTTTCCTTGAAATGTTTGCATAACTTGGGTACACTTGATATGAAAGGCGGTGGCACGATGAAAATCGATTATACACATTCAATCGTCAATATTACCGCATCCATTGAACGCTATTATACGGGGAAACATAATCATCCAACCCTTGAAACACTTAATCAAGCGCTTAATAAGCAGCCTGATCACGTTGTCCTTGCTTTAATGGATGGGTTTGGCATGAACCTCATGCGTCATCATTTAGATTCCAAAGGTTTCTTTCATCGTCACTTAGCCACGTCTTTAACGTCAGTATTTCCATCGACAACCACCGCAGCCACAACCGCTGTTTTAACAGGAAAGACACCGTATGAATCAGGTTTTTTAGGCTGGTTCATGCGTTTTCCCAAAGACGATTTGCATTACACAGTATTTATGTCAGAGGACTATTATGAACCGCATAAAGCGATACCCTTAGATATGCAATCAAGATTTAACCGAGAGACGTTCTTAGATCGCATTCAAAAAAAGGATACAACTGTAAAAACACAAGCCTTCTTCCCTTTTCCAGTTGTTAAGGACGGGCACCGAAATATTGAAGACGGTTTGAAGCGCGTTAAAGCCTTTCAAGCCAATCATCCGAAAACACTCGTCTATCTTTATTGGGTTGAACCTGATTTATCGCAGCATAAAACCGGTGTAAAAAGTGCTGAAACCAAACAGCAGGCAACCCTAATAGAAAACGCCTTTAAAGATTATCATCACACAGCATCACCAAATACATTAACCATTGTGACTGCTGATCATGGGTTGATTGATGTTTTGGGAGAACCCTTGCTTGATGATGCCATGCGGGATTGTTTTGAAGCGTTGCCTGCGCTTGAACCACGCTTTACAACATTTTTTGTAAAACCAGAAAAAAAAGACACCTTTGAAACCTTGTTTAATACACGTCACGCAGATAGCTTTACCTTATACACAACGAATGCGTTTTTACAAACGGGCTTGCTTGGCAAAGGCAAAAGACATCCTTTTGTAAATCAATGCTTAGGCAATTATATAAGCATCGCAAAAAGTAATAAACACTTTCTATTTAGTGACGCAAATCCGCACAAAGCACATCATGCCGGCTTATCTTCCGATGAACTTGATGTGCCATTGATTGTTTTTAAAGGAGTGAATCATTCATGAGTATTTTCCAACGCCCAACCGGTCCCGGCATGATTAAACGTACCAACCCTGTCACACTTGTGATGATTATTATTGTAACGTCTGTATACATCATGCAGTTAATAACCCCTGCGTTTGGCATTAGTTTGGCAGAGCTTGGGGCTTTAAAAGCGTATGATCACGAAGGGTTTGTTCATACGGTTACGTTAAACACCCAGTTTTATCGGTTTGTAACATCAATTTTTTTGCATGGGTCGCCAACCCATTACTTATTTAATACCTTTTTCGGATTATTTATTATCGGTGGGGCGTTAGAACGGCTCATCGGTCCGAAAAAATATGCCATTACTTTAGCCATTAGCGGTTTGGGTGGAAGCCTTGTCGTATACGGTTATAACGTATTTATGTGGGAACTATTACAAAATCAAGATGCCTTGCGACCAACGTTAGGGGCAAGTGGTGCCATTTATGGTGTGATGGGATTTTTACTGTATTTAACCCTCAAGCGCCCAATGTGGTTTGCACCACAAGATATTTCAGGCATTCGTAGCTTAATCCTCATTAATGTCGTTTTAACATTCTTAGCCCCAAACATCTCCATTCCTGGGCACTTAGGTGGGTTAACCTTTGGCTTAGTAGCCGCATTCTTTTTAACCGACCAAACGCCGTTTAGCCGTGCAAAACAACAAGGATTCTTTGACCCGCATGATCCGTATGCGCACGAAGATGCCTATAACCAGGACGATTTTTTTGACAACTTGGATGATGTTGAAATCGTTGATGACGACGATGATGACGATCGACGCGTGTGGTAAAGCGCGTCTTTTTATTGCTTTTAAAAGTTGCTTGAATGCGCTATAATGAACACGATAAACAAACTTTAGCGAACCCGGAGGTCAATGTATGGAGACGATTATTTTTGGTATTATCATCGCACTTATTATCCTTTATTATGTCTTTTCTTTTTTCGCGGACTATTTGAACGATCAGATGCGCACCAAACCGATTCCAGAAAATGTTGAAGATGTTTATGATACTGAACAATATGCGAAATGGCTAAGTTATTCACGCGAAACGAGTCGGATTGGTTTTATTGAAAGCGCGTTAGCGTTTTTGTTTATATTGCTTATGTTATTGAATGGCGGCTTTTTAATGCTTGCAACATGGACCCGCGACATGACTAGCAGTGTTTATACCGAAATGTTCGCCTTTTTAGGCATAATCTTTGCAATAAACTTTGTTTACCGCTTACCGTTTAATGCGTATCGTACATTTTCGATTGAAACGCGTTATGGGTTTAACCGTACAACGGTTAATACATTTATTAAAGACCGTATTATTTCAGTCATTTTAACCGTCTTATTGGGCGGAGGATTGGTGTACTTTATTACGTGGTTGCTTGAAAATACTGGTAATTATTTCATCCTTTTTGCGTTTATAGGTATTATGGTTGTGTTTTTATTCATTAACATTACTTATACAAAACTGTTACTGCCATTATTTAACACGTTAACCCCGCTTGAAGACGGCGAGCTTAAGACCCGTATTGAAGATTTTGCGGCATCGCAAAATTATGAAATTAAGAAAATTCATGTTATGGATGCTTCGAAACGTTCAAGCAAACTCAATGCATTTTTCTCAGGGTTCGGACGTTTCAAAAACGTTGTGCTATTTGATACGTTAATCAATGTGATGGACAATGATCAAATCATGGCGGTTTTAGCGCATGAAATCGGGCATGCTAAGCATAAAGATGTTGTAAAAAACATTATTTTCTCCATGGTGCAGTTTGCATTAATATTGTCATTGTTCTTCGCGTTTGTGCGCATTGATGTCTTCGCACAAGCATTTGGATGGGAAAACGTGGTTCATTACGGCTTTATGCTACTTATATTTGCGATTGCGCTAAGCCCTGTGTTAATGCCACTGAACATACTTAGAAACAGTATTTCAAGGCGGTATGAGTATGCAGCGGATAAGTTTGCAGCAACCAACATTGGCAAAACACCAATGAAAGAAGCGTTAAAAGTGTTAGCCAGAGAAAATTTTGCCCAGTTAACCGTTCATCCGCTTTATGTTTTCTTGTATTATTCACATCCGCCGATTACTTTTAGAGTCGCGGCGATTGATCATGCCTGATGTTAGATTAGCCCCTATAAATATTCGGCGCTTGTGTTATGTTTTTGCAAGTATCTTTTTCATTGAAGCCGCTTTTCTAATTATTGTCGAAAGAGAGCGGTTGATGGCGGATGCGCATGAACTGGTATGGGTTTCATTTATGTTGCATGCTATACTCGCTCTTTATGCACTTTTGCATATTATTTGGCTAAACATTCTTAAACGTAAATCGAATGATGCGAGTCCTTTAGCGCAACGGATTTCACCTTATGCAACATTTACAACGATGATGGTAGTGGCGACAATTAGTGTGTTTGATCAAGTAACACATGGCCATATTACTTTGTTCAGTGTGTTTTTATTGGCTTTTGGATTACTCGTATTCATCCGACCTTGGTGGAATTTGTTTGTATACGGGGTTCCCTTTGGAGTTTTTATGCTCGGTGTAATAATGTTTCAAGATAACACCGATATTCAAATTACACACTTCATTAATGGCACTGTTGTATTTGTTGGTGTTTTATTTGCATCCACAGTATTTTACCGAAGAACGCTGCTCACAACGATTCAATCTGAGCGCCTTCAAAACGCGAATGAAAAATTAACACACCTCGCAACGATTGATGCTTTAACTGAACTGCCTAATCGTCGTTTATTTGAACGCCATATGATTCATGAACTCTCGATCGCAAAACGTTATGACACACGCGCATCATTAATGCTTATTGATATTGATGATTTTAAAACGGTGAATGATACTTACGGCCATCATGTTGGCGACGTGTTACTCACAAAAATTGGTCAATTGTTAACCGAAAATGTTCGCGCTTCAGACATGGTTTCACGTTGGGGTGGTGAAGAATTTATGATTTTACTGTCTCATACTGAAACAGATGGCGCGAATATTTTAGCCGAGCGCTTACGAGAGGCCATCGCAAGCTCACCTTTTGAGATTGACAATAAAACCCTGCATGTGACCATAAGCATTGGCATCAGTCCGTTATTTTTTGAAGCCGATGATGCTTTTACAATTAGTTACCAAACCGTTGATAAAGCATTATACGATGCCAAAAATGCGGGTAAAAATTGTGTAAAAACCTTAAAAAAACCGACCTTACATTAATCGACTTACCACGAAGGAGGGGAGCGAATGGATTTTGATGCTTTACGCAATCGCGCGATGAAACACGACATAGAAGCGCAAGTTGAACTTGGTAAACACCTATTAAAGCGTAACACACCACATGACAATGCAGAAGCTGAAAAATGGCTTAAACGTGCTGCTTTGAAAAAACACCCTGAAGCTCTCTTTCAAATGGGGGTCATCCGCTTAGAAGCTTTAGAAGCTGAAAAAGCGTGTCATTATTTTGAAAAAGCTTATAAAAAAGGCATAAAGCTTGCCGCTAAATATTTAGCGATGATTTATCGTGGCGATATAGACCCAAGCATTCATGATGAGGCAAAAGCCAATACCATGATGCTAAATTATTATCGCTACGATCGCTACGATGCTTTAGAACCTTTGATTAACCAATACACACCCGAAGGTTTTAAACCGACAAAAGAAACCAAAACGTTTTTAGAAGAAGCCAAAGATTACGGTTTGTTGAAAGCAAAATACCACCTTGCTATGCTCCATTTAACCGTGCCTAAATTTAAAAACTTACAAAAAGCCGTGCACTTATTAGAAAGCTATTTTGAAGCGACTGCTGATACCCAAGCGGCGCGGGTTTTATATCAACTTTACGCACCTGGCATCGATACGTACGCAGATTTTAAAGCAACCGATGCGAAAAAGGCCGCATTTTATTTAAAACATACCATCGATGAAGGTGCTGATGTTCATGAAGCCGCTTTTATTAAACACCACGATGTATATCTTCCCCATGATACATCGCCTTTAGAGCCTTACATCGACCATCAATTAGAACGAATGCGCCGTTCACTTGCGGTAGACGCAGATTTTGCCGAAAGCGTTGTTCGCGATGATTTTTCAACCCAGCTCCACTATCATATTGAAACCATCGTTGATTATGATGCAACCATAACGTATCGAATGAAAGAAGTTACTGAAGATGTCATCGAGCGTGAAGTTGAAAAAAAGCGGGTTGTAAAAAAAGGCTTCAAAAAAACAGGCACTGTCAAAGTTCCTGAACGCATTACAAAAGTCAAAAAGCATAAACAAAACGTTGAACGCACCAAAAAAATTGCATCCGATCAAAACATTGACCGCCTCCATCATTACGCTAAACGAATTGACGATTTTCCGCATCTTGTTGAAACGACAAAAGCGCATAACGCAAGCATTACATTTGACCAACCTTTAGAAGATTCCGCTGTGAAAACAATGGTTGAGAACACCCTAAAAGCACGCTTTAAAAAACCACGTAAAGCGCGACGCATCAAGCGAGATTTCACTTTTTCACACGCCATTCGTCTTCGGCCTATTGCGCATATTTCTCACGCTTTTTTAGGAAGAACGTATGCCATCGATGTCCCACTCACAAACAGCGATTTACCCAATATTCCATTTCCACTTGACAAGGGGTTTGCACGAACCTTACGTAAATTTACTAAAGCGCAACACGCAACACGACGCAACCACCAATTTGCGCATCTAATGCTTGCGCTTGGGCCAGCATGGTTTATTCATCAGCTTTTTCACCATTTAACACTTTCCACATGGCTTGAACAGCTTCACACTCAAGCCATCATATTTTTCAGCACATTGCTTTTAAGCAGTATATTCAGTGTTTGGTTGTATAAAAAATTCCCCTTCAAACGTATTGAAGCGGATGTGTTTATTACCTATTATGACGACAATAACATTGAAGCATTAAAACCCAAGCGCACAAAACAGCTTCTTATTATCGCCATTAAGTTTATTAGTGGTTTAGCGTTTTTTATCGCAGGCGCTTTGATGATGCCATAAACGCAATGAGTTGATGACTAAAATGAATCAGTCTTTCAACAGCAGACCGATGGTCAAGCAATGCCTTAGGAGAACACGTTTTTACGTCCCCAAGAATTTCATGGCAAAGGGTTAACAATACATCTTTTGGCAATGCTTCAAGGCGTTTACGCAACCGTTTTTTCGCCTTAAAATACTCAGGGGATGGCACATGACGCAATGATGCATCTGACTCTGCCGAGTCACGCATTATCGTTGCGTATTGTAACATCTTTTTAACGGTTTTTTCATCCATAGAACGCGACACGTCTTCTAGTATTTCTTTAGGCGTGTTTTTGAGTGTATGCATTGACTTCACCCTTTACCACCTGTTTTATGATGCTGTTTTTCACGGTACATCTTTTTGTCAAGTTCACGAATAAACGCATCTGGTGACGAATGATGCGGAGATAGAATACCAATCCCAGCGCTGAAGGTTGTTGCGTATTTAATGCGGTTCATGTGACTGCGCTGCGCAATGACATCACGAATCAACTGAACCCGTTCACGCAAACAGTCTTCGTTATCTGTTTGCATGACAATCATAAATTCATCGCCGCCAAGCCTTGCAAAGATTTCATCCCCAATCGTCGTATCCTTAATCGCTTTGGTACTATCTTTAAGCAAGCGATCCCCCTCAGCATGACCATAGTTATCATTGATGGTTTTCAAATCATCAAAGTCTATAAAAATTAATCCCAATGCTTCTTCCATGTTGCGGCGTCGATAAAACCAGTTATCAAATGTCGCTCGTGTCCACGCTTGCGTTAAATGATCAAGATGAACAAAGCGCTCTTGTAAAAACAAATACACGATAACCAAAGATAGTGCCATACTGCTCCAAAGTGTTAATATGCCATAAAATGCAATTTGTGCAATACTACCAAGCACTGGGAGTACCACCAAAAAGCTTAACGCAACCATATCTTGTTTTAAGATTACATGACGATGTTTAATCAGTTGTCCAATCCCAACCATTAAGTAAAAATACGCTGTTAAAGCTGAAACGAAAAACCAAGGACCGCGCACATACACATTTGCCTCAGAAATGGTGAAAATCAGCCCAAAAAATGGTGTTAAAAGCACGAAAACAGTATTAATGATGAGTGGCATCAAAAACAATACCAATGCGTTTCCACGGCGCGTTTCATGACCTATAATCGTCTTTTTTACAAGCCTATACCACATAAAGGTAAGCAATGGTGTGTTAAAAAACAACACCATGTGTAAAACAAAGGATACGGTTGAAAACCATGCGACGGGTTCAGTGTTAATAATGACTGTCAATGCTTCAAAGATTAACTGAACAAGGACAATCATCGATAACCATACAAAATGGCGATTCACCCGCGCTTCTAAGTCTAACCGATTGACTGCAATGATTAACACAACCGCGAAAAACACAAACACAATTAAGTTTACATCCACACGGAAATATTGTTCCATGAAACCACCTCACAATACTGATGCATTCATTGTACCATAGACGTACGATTATTTGCCAAAATGGCTTTGATAGTCTATAATAATGCAAGATGCATGAAAGGAGCCTCGCTATGAATGAAAAACGCAAAATTTCCCTTGAGCGCGCGAATGTTTTGAAATCGCGAATCATGGACTATTTAGAAGCACGACCATCCATAAAGAAAGGACAGGAACTCTCACAAACCATTCAAAAACGCCAAGTGCATATCAAAAACGTTTTAGGCGCAACTGACGATACGTGGAATGACTATAAATGGCAACTGAAGCATCGGATTAATTCGCTTGATGTATTAAAAAAACTGTTGCCACTAAACGATAAGGAAACCAAGGCCATTGAAACCATTTCATCAATGTATCGTTGGTCTGTATCTCCCTATTATTTATCACTTATTGACCCTGATAATCCATTTGACCCAATCAAACTCATGTCAATTCCAACGGCGTTAGAACTATCCTGCGACGATGGTAGCCTCGACCCCATGAATGAAGAACACACCAATCCTGCAGGCTCAATTACGCGGCGTTATCCTGACCGATTAATCATTAACGTGACCAATGAATGTGCGATGTATTGTAGACATTGCCAAAGACGTCGAAACATTGGTCAAGAAGACCAAATGCGCTCACGCAGTGAGCTTGAAGCCTCTATTAACTATATTAGAGAAAATGAAGAAATTCGTGACATCTTAATCACAGGGGGTGACCCTCTAACACTATCCGATACACAACTTAAATGGCTATTAGATAACTTGCGGGCTATTCCTCATGTTGAAATTATTCGTATCGGCTCAAGAACCCCTGTCACCTTACCGCAACGCATTACTGATGAGCTCGTTGCGATGCTAAAAAATTATCACCCGCTCTTCATTAATACACATTTCAATCATCCTGTAGAAATTACTGAAGAAGCACGAATCGCGTGTGAAAAACTCGCCAACGCAGGTATTCCCCTTGGTAATCAAGCAGTACATCTTAATGGGGTTAACAATGACAAATTCGTCATGCGTGTGTTAAATCACGAACTGCTAAAAATACGGGTTAAACCATACTATATCTTTCATGCAAAAAGTGTCAAAGGTACCCATCATTTCGCAACATCAATCGATGATGGCATCGAAATTATGGAGTATTTACGCGGCTACACGTCTGGCATGGCAATTCCAACGTATATCGTTAACGCCCCTGGTGGAAAAGGAAAAACCCCTATATTACCGGAATACTTAATTTCAAGAGGAAAAGATTACTTTGTGATACGTACGTGGGAAGGCGAAATTTTAAAACACGAAAACCATCCCACAGAAGACATTGAGACATTGTACGAAAAACTCATGCAAGGCTAATGCCTGCATGGGTTTTTTCTATGCATGATATAATGATGATGGGGGTGAAGCCATGAAGGCATTTAAAATGGATACACGCGCTGAATCGATGGTCAAACATCAGCTTAAAGCGCGCGGGATAAAGGACCAACGCGTCATAGACGCCATGCAAAAGATTCCACGTGAAGCGTTTATAGATGAATCCTTAGCGCCGTACGCTTATGAAGATACACCACTTAGCATCGGTCAAGGACAAACAATCTCACAACCTTACATGGTCGCATTAATGACTGAAGCCTTAAAACTTAAAGAAACTGATGTGGTGTATGAAATCGGCACAGGATCTGGCTATCAAACGGCATTGCTTGCGACTTTATCAAAACACGTTCACACCATTGAGCGTATTGAATCACTGAGTGCGCACGCGAAAAAAACATTGCGATCCCTTGGTTTAAACAATATCACCTACCATGTGAGTGATGGCAATCTTCAACTAAACCGTATGTTTGACAAAATCATCGTTACAGCCGCCGCAAAAAAACTTCCAGCATCACTCATGCATCAACTTAATGATGGTGGCATCATCGTAATCCCAATCGGTGGGTGGTTTCAAACGCTATATCAAATTGAAAAACGCGGTGATAAGCTTCATAAAAAAGCTTTGTGTGATGTTCGGTTTGTGCCATTGCTTAATGCGTAATAAAAGCGCGCTTTTCTCAAAGAGAAAGCGCGCTGTTTTTTAAACAACTAGTGAATACGTTACATAATTACATTTTTCTAGTCATTGGCATGCTTGTAGCCGACTTCAAACATTTCTTTAACCTGCTCATCTTTTAATGAATAAAAGACTTGTTTTCCGTCACGACGCGTTTTAACAACATCAAGATAACGCATGTTCTTGAGTTGATGAGAAATGGTCGACTGACTGAGCTTAAGATTTTTGGCAATGCTGTTCACGCATCTTTCACCTTCTGCAAGCAATGCAATGATGGACAATCGGGTTTCATTGCACAAAACTTTGAACAGTTTCACCGTGTCTTCAATCGATTTAGTCAAGAGTTTCATGTGCTTCACCCCGTTTCTAAAGTTTATGGTAAATACATTCTAACACTGAAAATAGGTTAAGACAAGCGTTTTACGATTCATTCGTATACGAAATGCAAAACATTTTTTTTGGTTTGCACACTAAACCGGTTTCGGTGTCAATCAAACCAATCGAGAATTTCTGGATGGTCCCAATAGAGTAGTTCAACGAAATGCGGATAATCAATGAATGGGTTTCTATTATTCTGATAATGATATATGATGTCATTTCGAACCGTTTCAAATTCGCGGACTTGATGCTCAAAATGCCACAATAACAACGTTTCTAATTCTCCCATTTCAAAATTGTCAGCATTTGGGTTTGAGGCCAAACTTAATGACTCATACATCGTAATCATGTAAAACATCATGCGGGCAACATCACCACGAACAACTGCTGGTGGTGCGTAACTTGTGGTCGTTGTCGTTTCTGCAAAATATTTAAAACCACGGGAATTATTCTCTGCAGGATTGGCTGGGGTTAAGTTATGTGCGTCACTTCCCATATTTCTTGTCGATGCGCCGGGTCGATCGACGGGCATGCGACGTACTGGCCAAACGTGTTCTCGGTTCCAAGTAGTGCCTTGGTCCCAAACCGCAGGCACACTAAGTTGTGTATAGATGAGCATAACATTATCAGAGTTATCTGGGTCGCGGTCACTTTCTTGCATAATACCAATGATTTCAGAATACGATGGTAATGTGACACCATCATTAATAATCGCATGCAATGCATCGTGCAAATTTTCTCCGAACAAGCCAAACGCTTCTTGGTAATAACCATCATAATCATCCAACGCCTTATCAAGTAACGTCGCATCACGTAACACATATTTTTCGACTTGTTTTGATGCGTATAATCCGTCTTCATCAAGGGCGTAATACGTAATGGTATAGCGACCAATTGATGTTGTATCAACGGTGCCATACACATAACAGTCGACCTCACCAAATGTTTCATCGTTAGCCTCGCACGCATCGCCTTCCCACGAATCACCGAGTGAAAATACTTGAACAAAATCATCACGCAACGTTAAATCAATACGTTCACTTTCATTTGGAAACAAAATCGCACCTTCATCGCGCATTTCAGGAAGTTCAAACACTGAATAGCGCGGTGTTTCAAATTGTATTTCATCAATATTGGCACGGTTGTTCGTTTCACTGACAATTTTTACATACAAAGCGTCGCTTGGATTAAACGGCAGTGTATCATACGCCAAAGTTACACTCGCTTGTTCAAAATCACCTTGCGCCCTAAACGTTTCTAATACAACAAAGTCTTCACCGTCATCACTAATTTTTAATTGAATGTCATGACTACTATCATTGCCATAAGCCCCGTAATGAAACGAAATGGTTTGCAAGGATTCAATCGAAAACAGTGTTTGAATGTAACCATCGCGTAACCGGGCACTACGATTACCGATTTTTTGATCATTATCCAAACTGCCAATGAGGGTATCTTCAAAATGCCAATCTTTTCCTTCAGTTGTTAGTGTTCCAGATGCATACGCTTGTTTTGTCGTGTCTTCAAAACCTGTTTGATAGAAAATCTCTAATCCATCTATCACGCGGTACATCGCGACAATGCGTCGTGTTCCTTCAACCGTATGCTTGTATGTGCGTGCATCAGATAAAGGTTCCATGGTTAGCCCATCAATCCACTGATGAAACAAGCGTTCACCATCATCTTCTGCAGACACTATTATTTCAGTCCCTAGCGCATATGGTCCATCACGATCAACACTAATCGGTGCACCGTCAATGTTTGCTTCAACAGAAACACCGTATTCATCTAAATTAACATAAACAGCTTTAATTGTGCGGCTGCGATTTAACGCAATCGCGAGTGTTGATTGATCCGTTAACATCACATCTAAATCAACGTCGCGGAAGTGATCAAACCTTTTTCCTTCAATCGCTTCGGCAATAATCGTAACCGTATCACCAGCTTCATAAGGACCCCCATCAAGAATGGTAATCGGTGCATCCTCAACCGACGCTGTCACACTTAAAGTAATATCATCATTGGGTAAAGGGGAACCATTGGGGTGATCATCGTTATCCTCTTGAGATGGCATATTACACGCCACAAGCGAAAACGCAAACACCATCAACACCAAAACAGTAACTATCTTCTTCATCGTCAAAACTCCTTAAATTTAGTCAAACTATACTTGTCGTACGTCGATTTCTACCGGGTTTATCAACGTATCAATAATTGTTAAAACAGCATCAACCATGTGCCGTTTTTCAAGCGATGGCAACTGGGATTTACCAATCGTTTGATGAGGTAATAATGGTACATGCACAAAGCCAGCAACCGTATCGAGGGATTCGCGACGAATCAAATGCATAACACGATACATCAATGTGTTGCATACAAACGTTCCTGCCGATTCAGAAATCGCGGCAGGGATTGTTTTTTTATGTAACCGCCGAATAATCTTACTGAGTGGCATATTGGTAAAATACGCATCAGCGCCCCCTTCTTCTAAACGCTGCTCGTGCAAGCGATTGCCCAAATTATCTGCTTGTTTACTCGATGCAATATTCACCGCCACACGCTCGATGCTCACATGGGTTCTTCCGCCGGCTAACCCAAGCATGACAATGACCTTGGGTTTATGTTTTTCTATATACGGCAAGAGCACATTAAACGCATGATGGTAAACAACGGGTAGCGTCACTTTAATAACTTTGGCATTATACAAAAAATCAGGAATATCTGCGAGGACGGTCGCAGTTGGATTTTCCTCATAATCCCCAAACGGTTCAAACGCCGTCAATAAAACGGTTTCCATAATAATTCCTCTTTTATATAAGACGTGTAATCATTGTATCACAGTGGAACCTATGATGACAACGCAAACTCTATGCTGTACACAATTCTTTAGGTGTAATTCATTGCACATAGCGTTTAAGAAAGTTATAATATTAGTACCAATATAATAAAGGCGGAATGCATAATGATGAAAAAGTTTGCTTTGCTTATGATGCTTCTTATGATGATGTTCACATTAACTGCATGCGGTACCATTGTGGAGCGCTTTTTCAATGATGTCCGCACCATCGAAGTTGATGAAGACACCTTGAAAAGAAGTTATAATATCGGGGATTTTGGCTTTGATGAGATTGAAATAATCGTCACCCGCTTTGATGGTAGAACGTATCGCTTGCCGCTTGAAGAGGATATGATTTATCGCGCACATAGACAAAGACTTGAACAAGATGGGAACCACCGTATTCGTATTATGTATGGTGGTGCCTCGACAACGATTGATGTACGCATTGTAAAACAAGAACCCATTTAAGTCATAAAAATGCGAACCCGCCCAAGGTCCGCATTTTTTTATGATAAATCCTCTTTTAATGCTTTATGTACTAACTTGCCGCTTGTAATCGCAATGGGAACCCCTGCGCCTGGATGGGCGCTACTTCCTGCAAAATACAAGTTTTTTGCATAAGGATGCACATTTTTAGGGCGATAGTAATTGCTTTGCTTTAAGGTTGGTGCAAGCCCAAACGTCGCCCCATACATGGCGTTTAACTCTTTGTCAAAACGATCGGGTGTCATCATTTCTAAAAACTCAATATGGTTTTGGAAGTTTTCAAATCCCTCAAGTTTTTCAATCTTATTAAAGATTTTTTCTTTATAAGATTCTTTCAGTTCATCTGTCCACGGCGTTTGCATGGTTTTGAGCTCAGGCACTGGCACTAAAACGTATATTCCTTCTTTTCCTTTAGGTGCAACTGAGTCATCCACTCGGCTTGGACTGTAAATATAAAACGCTGGGTCACTTGGCAGTAATCCTGTGAAGATTTCGCGGAGGTTTTCATCAAAATCAGACCCAAAGTATAGATTGTGCACCTGTAAATTATCGATTTGTTTATCGAGGCCAATGTAAAGCAAAAACACACTACATGAATAATCCATCTTAGCGATTTTTTTGTCTGTATACTTGCCTTTAACTTTGGGCGATTGAATTAGATGTTTCATCGCATAGGGAAAGTCAGCATTACAGACAACAGCATCGGCTTCAATGGTCTTTGTTTTGGTTTGAACCCCCGTAGCGCGTGTGCCATCAAAGACAATCGATTCAACTTCAGTATCGAGCTTTAACGTGCCACCAAGTTCTTTGAACCTGCGTTCTAACGCTTCCGCATAGGCATACATACCACCCTTTGCGTATGAAACACCATAAAGCGTTTCAATCATTGGAATGATGGTATAAATCGACGGTCCCTTTTTAGGGCTAATGCCAATATATAAGGTTTGAAAAGAAAGCAATTTTTGAATTTTTTCATTTTTAACATACTTTGCAATGGTATGATGCGCACTATCAAATGTTTTTAGTTTCAACCCTTGCCATAACGTTTTCGGGTTATAAAAATCACTAGGCTTGCGGAATGTACGCTCAATAAAGTGGTTTTTCGCGACCAAATATTTTTTATACGTTTCATTGAGATACGTCAAATAACCAGAAGCGGCCGCTTCGCCTTTTGGTTCTAAATCTCTTATAATATTTACCAGATCCGTTGACGCATCAATCGTTTCACCATCATCAAAGGTGACGCGGTACATTGGCTCTAATGTATTAAATTTGATGTAATCATCAGGATTCACACCAGTATACGAGAGCGTTTCTTTGTATACATGGGGCATCATCACAATTGTTGGACCTAAATCGAAGGTGAATCCCTTACCTTTGATGCGGTTCATTTTACCGCCAACGTCGCTTCTTCGCTCTAAAAGTATGACATTATAGCCATCGTGTTGTAAACGAACTGCAGCGGTTAAGCCGGCAACGCCAGCGCCTACGACAACCACTTTCTTTTGCATTGTATCACCCTTTCACATAAGACTATTTTACTGAAAAACTGCCTTGTTGTAAATGATTAATAGCTATTTTAAGACAAAATATAGAATACACCACCATCATAATTTCTCGAGGTTTTTGGGGTGCTTGCATTTACTTTAAGCCATTTTTTCGGTATAATCGGGGTAACACGACAAAGTGGGGTTTAATATGGACAAATATGAGTATTGCGAAAACATTATTAAAGAAAAAAGTGAAAGTTTTTACAAAGCATTTAGTGAGTTAGAACCAGACAAAGCCAAAGCGGTTTATGCAATTTACGCGTTTTGTCGCGAAGCGGACGATGCAATTGATGAACACAACGACTTAGAAAAAGTGAATACGTTAAAAGCAAACATCAAGAAAACCTTCGAAGGCAATGTGCCTGAGGGCAACTTGTTGTTCGAAGCGCTTGCGGATACGTTCAAGCGTTACCCATCACAAATTGACCCTTATCTTGAATTGCTTGATGGGATACGCGATGATTATTACTTTGAAGCCTTCAAGACTGAAGATGAACTCGAACAATATTGTTACAAGGTCGCTGGAACCGTTGGTCTTATGCTTTTGCCTGTCATTGCCAGTGAAAACTACAAAACGGATTCAAAAAAACTTAAAGAAGTCGCGGTTGAACTTGGTAAAGCCATGCAGCTGACCAATATTTTGCGGGATGTCCGCAATGACTTAATGAAAGACCGCGTCTATTTTTCTGAAGAAATCATCGAACAACACCAAGTCAAAATCGAAATGATTCGTACGGGACTTGTCATTCCTGAATGGCGTTCGATGATGGAATACTACATTGACAAAACCAAAAACAAATACAAAGTGTTTTATGATAATGTTGAACTGTTTGATAAAGATGCTCGGTTGCCCACCATGCTTGCTGCAAGCTATTATGAAGGAATTTTAGATGAAATTGCGAAAAAGGATTACTCTAATATAAACAAACGTCATTACGTAGGGAATTTTCGCAAACGACGTCTTGCAAAACAATCCGAAAAATCTCTGAAGAAACAAGGACTGATTGAATGAGCGGGCTGCTTTGGTCTTACGGTTTCGTATTTGCCGTAATCGGCCTAAGCACCTTACTCGATAAATTGAACGTTTTTGATGATGAAGGCAGTCGTAAGTTTATCCATATTGGCGTTGCCAACTGGTGGCTTATTGCCATGTGGCAGTTTGAAGGACAGTGGACGCTTGCCATCATACCACCGGCAACGTTTATTGTACTAAATTACTTGTCTTACCGCTTTAATCTTCTTAAATCTATGGAACGTGACCAACAGTCCACACGTGATTTAGGAACCGTTTATTATGCAATAAGTTTGTTTATTATTACTGGATTTGCGTTTTATTTTGACTTGCTTTTACTGGGTTTGATCGCTATTTTTGCGATGGGATACGGAGACGGTTTAGGCGCGGTCATTGGCAAACGTTTCGGAAAACGAAAAATTACAAATGGTAAAACCATTGCGGGGTCATTGACCATGCTTCTCGCTACATTAATTATAGGCGTTATTGCATTTCCCGAACAATGGTACCTCATGATCTTCGTTGCGTTTATCGCCATGTTTATTGAACTATTGACAGCGCGCGGCTTAGACAACCTTACCGTGCCACTTGGTATTTTCTTATTACTGGTGGTGATTTTATGAGTCTAGAGGCTTTTATTATCGGTTTTATTGCCAGTGCGCTCGTTGGCGCTTATGCAATGCATAAAAACAGCCTAACGCTCTCAGGATGGAGCGCGGCCGTTTTTATAGGGACACTATTATATGGTTTTGCGGGTGGCTATGCCTTTTTCTTACTTATGGTATTTTTTGGGTCAAGTTCACTCATTAGTCGCTTTAACCCCGATAAAGTTTCATCAAAACGGACTGCCGTGCAAGTTTTTGCCAACGGATTACCGGCAGCCATCGTGGCAATTTTTTATGGGTTTTTGGGATATTTAGAACTTTATGCCCTCATGATTGCCTCCATTGGCATTGCGACAACCGACACATGGAGCAGTGAAATCGGGCGTTTATCAAAACACCCACCACGCCACATCTTTACCCTTAAGCCTATAAAGACAGGATTAAGTGGTGGCGTTACATTGCTTGGATTTTTAGCAAGTGCGGGTGCAGCCTTATTAATGACCGCCTTAAGCGTTCCTGTTGTGCCTTCACTGCCGCTACTATCTGGCATCTTTCTTTTTAGTTTCTTAGGCAGTGTGATCGACAGTATGCTCGGTGTCATTCAAGTGAAATATAAAGATATTTTAGGGGATGTTACAGAATTAAAAACGGCCGCAATTGAAAAGCATAGTGGGCTCAGCTTTCTAGATAACAACCTCGTCAATGCTTATTCAAACGGCCTCGGAATACTTGCGTTTATTATTTACATTACCCTTTTATAATTGCATGGCTTTTAAGAATTTTTTTAATGCATCATTTTCAAGTGCTACACTGCCAAGTTCAGCATGGTCTTTATCGTTCTCAATCCCATGAAAATCACTACCCGCCGTAATAAGCAGCCCGCTTTTTTCGGCGATTTTTTTATACATTTTGGTTTCTTCAGGTGTGTTAATGCCATAAATCGCTTCGATTGCATCATAATCATACGCCAACACGTGATCGTGAATATGGGATTTTAAAAGTTTAGGGTGAGCTAAGGACACTAAAATATCATGTTTTCTAAGCAGGGCTAACCCTTCTTCAAGATGTAACTCTGTAGATGGGACATATGCTTTTGTGTGATCGCCAATAAACTTGTCAAATATTTCTTTATGTGTGTACTGTTGGTAACGGTTCATAATCGCTTTGGCAAGATGTGGCCTCCCAATAATTCCGTGTGATACGGCCAGCACATCCTCATAAGTAATGTGAATGTTAAAGTGTGTTTTCAAGTTTTTTATAAACTTTTGGGCGCGTTGTTCGCGGCCATTTTTTATGTATGCGTAATAATCAAGCATCGATGATGATTGATAAGAATTATCCCTAAAGTACCCTAATAAATGAACACTTTTGCCTTCATAAAGTGTGGATAATTCAATCCCAGGAATGTAGGTTAAGCTATGTTGTTTCGCTAGGCGATGGTTATCTTTAACGTGCAGACACGTATCATGGTCGGTAATGGCGATGATATCAACCAAAGATTGTTCAGCACGTTTAAACAGTGCTTCTCTTGTTAGTCTGCCGTCAGATTCGGTGGTGTGCATGTGCAAGTCTGCACGCATAATTATCAGTCCTTTATGATGCCGTAATAGGTATAATACTATGGTTAAGATTTAATGCATTTAGGATTTTATGTTCGCGCCCATGCGCAGTGAAAAGCAAGATTTGCTTGGATTGTGCGAGTGCATGTAACCACGTTAAAATGTTTTTTAATCGCGTATCATCGCTTAACGTAAACGCTTCATCTAACAATACGGGTGCGTGGGTTAGCCCTAACGCATCAAGCATGCCCATCCGCATCGCAAAATGGATTTGATCTTTCGTACCGTGTGAAAAATATAAATCGGTTTGTTCGGTTTGTGCAACGTCAACCTTGAAAGAAAAATCCCGCAACATTTTTATAGAATCATAGCGGTTATCTGTGCATATTTTCATGATGTTGTTTACCGCTTCGTTGAGTTCTGGTGCAAGGGTTCTTTCCATGGCATCGATGGCTTTATCAAGGAGCGAAATTGCGCGCTCAAGGGTTTCACGACGCCTAGTCAAGGCTTGAATTTCTTGGGATAAAGCTTCAAGGTTTGCGTCAATGCTTTCAAGCGAGTCGACGGCCTCTTCTTCACGTTCTATTGCCCCATCGAGACGGTTAATCTCTCTTTCTTTGGTTCGGATGGTTTCATCCAACGTTTTACGGGTTTCGACAAGGGTATCATAGTTCGATTCGTCTTCTAATGGTGCATCAAAGTCAATGGACGCTTTAAAATCTTCAAAACAATGACTGCCTAACAAGTCTTGAATGCGTGTTTCAATATTATTTAGCTTTTCCTGAGTTTTTTGATATGTGCGATAGGATTGATCGAATGCTTTCAGCTCTTCTTCATTGTTAAGTCCATAGGCTGTTAATAAGACCTTTTGTTTATCAAGACTTTCGTCAAGTTTGCCTTTTTCTGTTTGAATTTTTTCTTGATATTCACGAATCTTTTCAGCATTAGTTTTAGCCTGCTCGCGTGAATTCTTGATCGATAATACTCTATCTCTAAAGTCTTGATAAGGGGCATCAGACTTCAATCCATAGTGTTGATGCAATGCTTCAATCGCTGATAAAGTCTTTTGTAAGACCGCTTCAACGTTGCGACGTCTTCGCACACTTAAAACCGTTGTGATAACGAACACTATAGCGATTAACCCACTAAGCAAACCCCAATAAATAAGATGAGCATAACCGATACTTAATACCCCACCTATAAGGATTGCCAATAAGGTTAAAGCAAAGAAACTCCATTGAATTATCTTTGCATTTTTAAGTGTCTTTGAAGATTTAGTGTAAATTACCTCTGTTGCCTCGCGTTTTGCTAAATCCGCTTCACACTGTTCAATTGTATGAATTTTATTGGCATCATCAACCGATGTATCCCCAAGCAATTTTATGGATTCTTTAGCGTTTTGAATGGTTTCTTTTGATTTTTCAATATCCCTAGATAACTTAGTATAATTTTCAAGCGTATCGGGTTCATAATCTTTGGCGTGTTGATGTTCTTTTAGCGTTTTTGAAAGTTTTTCCTTTTCTTTATACAATGTATCTAATGCCTCGTAACGCTTACGCTTTATCGTATTTTCAACACGTTTTATTTTTGTGTTAATGCACGCTAAATCTGCTTCTAGCTTCGTAAGTTGTTCAGCGTGCTGTTCACGGTTTTCACGCATTTTTTTTACATCGTCAAGGATGGTTTTTGTTTTATCGCGTTTTTCCTTTAAGGCGCTTTGTTGGTCAAGCTTTTGTTTGTAAGGTTTTGTGCGTGCTTGATGTGAGCCAATTGCATCAAGCTTTTGTTTTAAGTAGGCTTTGGCTTTCTCAGCGTTGAAACCGCCACCAGTGCTTCCAATCGCATTTAATGCTTCAACGAAGCCAGAAGCATCTGCGGTTGGTTTGAGTGCAAGTTGAGATACGCTCAAGGTATTTTTATACATAAAGTAAGGAATTTCTAACCATGAAGCAATATCTGGTAGTTTGGTGGCTGGGTCGATGTCTAATGTATGGGTAATATCTTTCCCTGTCGCTGCTTCAGTAACCGTAACGGCGTGTTTGGACTTATCAAGATTACGGTCAATGCGGTAAGTGATATCATTTAGTTCAACAATGAGTGCACCACCATACACGTGGGTACTTAGTGGTTGATAGCGCGTATATGCTTCAAAATACTGTTTTTTCTTTTTCGTAGGATTTAAAAACCCATATAAAATGCCTTCAATGAATGCATGTAATGTGGATTTCCCCGCTTCATTTTCACCTTCAATAACCGTAAGCCCATCCGAAAAATCAAACGTTTGATTCACAAATTTTCCAAAACCACGGATAATCGCTTGCTTAATAATCATCAAATCCCTCCCCACTTTCATAGAGAGCTTCAAGGGCTAAAGCAAAAGCGTCTTCATCGCCTTCTTTTTCATGGATGTCTACCAATGCCTCAACAACCGTTCCTTTATACTGTTTTTTTAGCATTTTATAATCATCGAACTTAGGACGCGTCTCATCCTTAATCTCAACATGGCCAAAGGTTTCTTTTAATCCATCAAACACTGCATCGTGCGGATCAATCACACGATCTCTTTGCCCTATTAAAGTAATCCGATGAAATGTATGCATTGCTTCATCGCTATTGTGCGTAAATAAATACGCTTCAACCGCCTTATCTAACCCTTCAGATATATCAAGTTGGTTTTGGATAAAACGGTACTGTTGGGATGGGTGGAAGGTAACCTTAACAGGTTTTTCTAATGAACCTTCAATAAACCCTTTGTCTTCAGTTTCAGAAAAATCAAGCGGTTCAATGTTGCCGCTATAAACCACATGATTATACGTTGTATGCTTATGAATATGCCCTAAGGCGACATAATCAAAATCCATCGCTTGTAACGTTTTGTGTGACGTTAAATAATGCTCATCACGTGCGTTCATAATATCGCCATGCAAACATAAAACGTTGATGCGCTTTTTATCAAGCGTGTCGTTAATTGTTTTGAGTACTTCAAGGTCAAAATCATGGGTGTTAAAGCCGTATACATCGACATCCCCCATCGTATGCTTGCGTATATCTTGATTAAATGTGTGAATATTTTTGTGGGTGAAATGGCGTTTATACGCTTGATTACGTAAAAACATATCGTGGTTTCCAATCACAATAAATACGGGAATATCTAACGCAGCCAAGCGATGAAAAAACGTATCAACCGTCGATACTTTTACATCGTCGCGGTCAAATAAATCTCCCGTTAAAAAAAGCATCTGTACTTCACGTTTTTTTACTGCACTAAGCATCGCTGTTGCACGCCGAAACATCACATCAGAATGTTTTGAAAACGGATGTGATGCACCAATATGAAAATCGCCTGTATGAATAAATTTCATGGCAACGCTCCCTTCACACAATCCATAAAATACCGTATTGGACAAGCCCAATGATGACACCAAGTATTAGGCCGATGAGTTCAATAAAGCGTAATTCTTTTTTTACGACTTTTAACGCCAGCGCTTCAAACGTCTCCATGTCGAGTGCATCAATGTTTTGTTTCATCATGGCAGACATATCCAAACGTTCTAACCCCTCTTCTTTTACCGAGGCAAATAACTTTTGAATCATCGCTTCACTTTCATCGTCGATAAAGCGGTCAACCGCATGCGACATACCTTCACCAAATAAACTATGCAATGACCTTGGCATTTTCTTTAATAATGCCTCTTTTACAACAGCCTTTAATTCTGCTTGAAAACGTTCAATGGTGGTATCATCCAACATCGCATCAAATAGGTCATCTTTCTTTAAAAATGCGGACTCAATAACCTCTCCGAGCGAAGCCGCAATTAACCCCTTACGTTTTGGCAAAACCCCTTGTATTTTTAAAGGACCAATGTGTTTTACTTCGTGGGGTCTAAACAACATTTTTACAGCGACTTTATTCGTTAAAAAGCCAATCGTACCGCCAACCACCGCAAAAAGTAGTATCCTGAGTACTTCTTCCATCCCATTAACCTCCGCATGTTCCATTGCTCTCATTATAGCATACATACCCCATACCTTAAGACAAGTTTAGATAATGCATTACCCTTTTACAACCTTAGATAAGTACGCTATAATGATAACGAACCTTAAAGCAATTGATATCTTTTTGTGAAAGGCTGATTGTATGAAAAAAAACTATAAAGATACCGTCATGAACCTGTCAAAGACAACCGCCTTGTTTGAAGGCGCTAAATTGAGTGGTTCTATTACAACGGGAGAACATGTCGGCATTTGGTTTAACGCAGTTTTGCGGGGTGATATGGCACCCATCACCATCGGTGATAATACCAACATTCAAGATAATGCGGTTGTGCATACCAATACCGATATGCCAACAACCATCGGCAATAACGTCACCATAGGTCATAGCGCAATTGTGCATGCCGCACACGTAGAAGATGACGCATTAATTGGTATGGGAAGTATTATTCTTGATGGGGCAACCGTAAAAAAAGGTGCGTTCGTCGCTGCTGGGACTATTGTGCCGCCAGGAAAAACCGTTCCAGAAAACACGCTTGTCATGGGCAATCCCATGAGAATTGTAAAAGCATTATCCGATGAAGAAAGAGCAGCAATGCGAAAAAATAAGGATGGTTATGTAACCCTTAAAGATCAATACACGTAAAAAGCGGCAACAAAGCCGCTTTTATAATGCTTCCTTATCTACGAGTAAACGGTCAACACGCCGGTGATTGAACGCAATTTGTTCAGTAAGTTGATGCAATGTTTCTTGTGTCATGGTGCGCTTTCGCCTATCCATTTTATGGGGCTCAATGGCAACGTGCACCGTTTCTTCTAAGGCGCTGATATAAAGATGTTTAACCCTATCGTCTTCAAACAACTTCTGGGCATGGTCAAGCATCATTTCAACATGCTTAGGCACACGCTCTCCCGCCTCAACAAACAACGACACTTTCCCAGCTTGTTTAACACGTGTAAAGGATACACCTTTTAATGACGGTCTTCCGCGCGTGCGAATTTGGTAAAACACATCGTGCTTTTGTTTAAGGATATAATAATACCCATTAAAAACAACACTTGAGGCATTCCCAGTACTTACCACAAAATGGGTATCATAAAGCGTATAGGGTATGCCTTCAGGAGACGTTCCTTCAATCGCAAAACGGTTTTTTACAAACGCCCCACGGGTAAACAACCCTGCGTTTTTATTACGCTCTTCCATACCCGCTTTTTTTGGATACGCTGTATACGTTAAATCTTCCGATTCAAACGCATTGAACCCTTCCACAACTTTTGGCATGACATGTTCATAAAGCGGCCGTTCACTAACATAAAACAGATAGACCATGAGCCCGATGATAAAGAGTACCCCAGCAACGCCAAGAATAACAAAAACAACAATATCAAAACGCGCATCGACCGCATCAAAAAACGACAGCGCTTCAAACGCTAAGATTACGACGACCAACGCCAATACAAACATGCTGTTGCGTAAGGTTTTACGCCAAGCATGGGCTTCTTTTTGATAGGTTCTAATAAGCATTTCCATGTCATGTGGGTTCATCATTAGGCATACCTCCAAAATGAGATTTTAACGACTGCTTTAGTGCTGAACGCATTCGATCTTGACGGTATAGCTTATCATCCGTAGACGCTTCCATCACAAACCGTGTCAACGTTTTTAAAAGGACAATATGCAACGCCTCATCGCGTGCCCCAAACACAAACACATGGTGTAAGGTTTTATCAAAATATCCAACCCCATTTTTCACATGCATGTACGCGATAAACTCTTTGCGAACATGTTCGCTCGGACGCGCATGGAATAATACAACGTGGTCATTCATCACAAACACGGTTTTTGATTCTAAAACCGCATCCACAATATCCTTTAAATAAATCGCGCTCATCACTTTGCGATGCAACGCATCACTCGCCGCTTCATAAAGTGCTGTTTCCCATGTATCGATTGAGCGTTTGGTTTGGTAGGAAAAATAATAATCACGCATGCCGTTACCTCCCTCGCAAAGCAACTTTATTTTACCATGTTTGCGCAGTGTTTTCACGCATTTAGGTCCTCGCGATTAAGAAATCGCAACTTATCGCCTCACATCACTAAACAAATTACAAAAAATATTGTATAATGAACATACAAACACACCACGCAAAGGGGAATGGGTATGGCCAAAGAACGTAGAACACTTGATAAAGAACTACGGCATGCACTCGATAAGAAATCTTGCCATGAAATAATGGACTATTTAATGGTGGAGTTTTCTGACCGCCGTGATTTTCATTACAATTATTATTTCGATACACCAGATAATGATTTAGATAAACGTGATTCCACGTTAAGATTAAGAACCATTGTAAAGGGTGATGACATCAGTTATCATCTCTCTTTAAAAATGCCTACGGTTCATAAAAACACCTTTTTGGAGTATCATGAAGTTCTCGATGAACGAGAATTTCGTTCCCTTGCCTATGAAAACAGACTTCCCAAAGGAGAAATATCGGATTTAACGTCGATTCACGGTGGCAATATTCACCTTATAAACATGATTAAAGTAAATCGTGTCTTTGGTCTTTATCAAAACAACAAAGTCTTCTTCGATAAGATTTCTCAAAAAGGGGAAACCTATTATGAAATCGGCATGAATATCGACGCAAACGATGCTGCTCTCATAGATAAAAAAACTAAGCAGTTCCATGGGCTATTAAAAAAGTTTGATATTGAATTTGAACATGCTGGAAGACGCTCTGAACGCTATCGCTGAAGTAGACGCCCAATCGGGCGTCTTTTATTTAAGCATAAAAAAAGCGGCTATTCCGCTCGAAAAAGCGCATCAACGCGCCATAAAATAGCCGCTTAAATCGTTCTTATTGTAATTGCCAAATGGTGGCGAGCTGTGTATAAAGAACTTCTTGAAGACTATCAATCTTTCCAATGCTTTCTAAAACCACTTTCGTTCCACCGGTTGTAAAAAGAACAACCGATCCATACTTGAATAGTGACCCAAGTGAACGACGTTCAACATGGTAATGTGTCACATTCTTAAGCGGAACAATCGAACGAACCGCTTGTAAAGACAAGTGTTTCGTTACCACGACACGGTCACTGTAAACGTCTACACTTAAGCGTTTACGCGCCAACAACCGAATGACAACTACCAGCAAATACAGTACTAAGAGTCCTAAGAAAATGAATCCCGCATACGGTACACCCGCAATTAATAAGACAAGACCCAACAAGACAACAAACAAAAATGCAATCATAATCGGTTTAAGTAAAAAATGAATCACAGTGTAACGAGAGGACTTCGCAGTAATCAATGCTTCTTGCTTTTCCATAAATACCCTCCTACAAGTACTTGCAAACTTATATTTTGATTATATCATAAATTGATAAAAAACACAGTTAGATTTAAAAATCCTTATGGAATCAATACAAAATAAACACTCATCACAACGACAAACATTATAAATACAAAGTTCGCGCTTTGAAATGATGGTTTGTATTCTCGAATCATCCGGATGGGTCGGTAATCTTTTTTAATGATGAAGTAATAAATTAAGAACCCTATCGCAAGCGCCACAAAATAATCAAAAAAGGCATCAAAATTGAAAACACTTATATATGATAATTCAACCCCAAAAAAACCATCGCTAATCGGAATATAAAAATTGCCTAATATGACACACGCAAACGCAAACCCCATCAATGCAATGCGATCAAAGGGGGCGTAAAGCCGCAATGTCATACGCCGCGGTCCAAAAAATATTTGCGACATTTTAATAAATGATGTCGCCGTCCCAATATTAACCCCAAACAATATCCATGATTTCAATGTCGAGTCTTCAATCGAATATTTAATAATAGTTTTAGAAATAAAGCCATTAAAAAGTGGTGCGCCAGTAATCGAAAGCATTCCGACAATCATGAAGATACTTACCGCAGGCATGGTTTTAAACACCCCACGCATATCGGACACATATTTCGTTCGATACGCTTTAATGATGACCCCTGCCCCAAGAAATAATAAACTTTTAAACAAAGCATGGTTGAAGATGTGCAAAAGTCCCCCGTAAAACGTATCGAAATCTGGGCTTGATAACCCCATCATCACTATTCCAATTTGCGAGACGGTATGGTAGGCTAATATTTGTTTGATGTCTTTTTGACTCACCGCAAACAAAACCCCAACCACAGCGGTCGCAGCCCCGACATAAAAGAAAAACTCGCCGCTTTCTAAGTTTGCGCCAGAAAACATTTGGTTAATGCGAATAAACATGTAAAGCCCGCCCTTTACAATCAAGCCACTCAATAAAGCACTAATCGCAGATTGTGCAACTCCATGCGCTTTAGGGAGCCATGAAAAAACGGGAAATAAAGCAGATTTAACCGCGATACCTGCCATCATTAAGACATACGCAAAGCGTACTGAGGTTGCCTCACCGACTGAATCAATCGCTTCACCAATAACACCGACATTAATGGTCCCAAAAACATTGTACATAATAATGACGCCAATCAAAAAGACCAAAACACCACTTGCATTAAGCAAGATATAATAAACCGCAGCGCGGAAACTATCGCCACTTTTTTTAAAGGCAATTAAAATCGTCACTAAAATCGTTGTTAGTTCTAAAAACACAAACATATTAAAAAGATCATACGTTTGTAATAATCCTAAAAATACCCCTTGTAAAAACATTAAGAAAAACAAAAACGTTCGGTTACTTTGACGTGTATCAAATGTATAAATCAACACCATCCAAAAACTAAAAAGCGTTAAAAAGATAAACGACATGCTGATTTCATCGTTTATTAAACTGATACCAATACGCAAGTCCCAATCCCCAAACACAATAAGGGTTGAAGCCCATTGATCAGAAAACTCACGGTAATAAAGCACAGCTAAAATTGTCATAGCAAGCTGTGCGATAAACGTTAAATACTTTACAGCACTATGTTTGTATAAATAAATAACTAATGCTGTAAAAACAGGAATGATAATAAGCAAAACTGAAAAAAACGCCATTATCTGCCACGCTCCATGCCAAGCACATCTACCCACTCGACACTACCAAAATGATGGAACACTTTAATACAAAGCATCAACGACAAACTCGTCACGGTTGAACCAATAACAATCGTCGTAATCATTAATGCTTGTGGAAGCGGATCGGCAATCAATGTATCAGGAATAATATCAACTGGTATCCGTCCACCGTCTAAATTTCCCATGTTCAAAAATAATAAAATAACTCCCGACTCGATAATTGTTACACAAAATACGCTTTTGATAATATTCGTACTCGTCGCCAAACCGTAAAAACCGATTAGTATGACGATGAAGGTTAGTAATGGATCCATCTCATCGTCCCTCCTTCAAAAACGCCGTAAAGATTGCCCATAATCCTAAAGCAACTTTAAAGCCAATCAAGACATTAAGCACAACAAGGTAAATCGACTTTGCGTCCGCTGATGACTCAAGCGGAAACACATTCGTAAAAAATGCACCTCTGGTAAAATAACTTGCTGTTGCCAAAAGCAAAATGGCAATGTATATATATTTTTCAACCGTTACAATCAAGTTAATGTTTGTGTCTTTTTCTGCATCAATGTAATAAAGAATCAAAATTGCCGTTGCAACAATCGCGCCCCCTTGAAACCCACCACCTGGTGATAGATGGCCGTTAATAATAACATAAAAACCAAATGCCAACATCAACGGATAAACCAAGCGACTGAATGTCACAAACAAGTCAGGCGTTTTAAACTTATCAATCATAAACTGTGCATTTTTTTCTTCAATTTCATGTCGGCTAATCCAAATAACCCCAGAGACCGCAATAAGCAATATACCCGCTTCAAACAAACTGTCAAACAAACGATAATCTAGTAAGATGGATGTGACTAAGTTTTTCGACCCTGTTTCTGCCTCAGCGTAACGCGAAAAATAATCCTTTCCAAACGTATTGTATAGTGCTTCAAGGTTTTCATAGGCGCCAAAAAATACATAAAACAAAAACCCTAACATGCCAATTAATACGATATGTTTAATCACCGAAATCACGATCCTTGAACTTGATGACTTCAATATCATCATAGTCCTTCGCCATTTGTTCTAACTTATTCATTAAAATGCTTGATGCCTTTCCTTTTAAAACATAAACCCCACGTTCTTCATCATGGGAGACAATTAAATCAACATTCGTGTCTTCACATAATTTTTGGTCTTTACCAGACCCTAAAGAACATAAACGGACATCATTACACAAATTCAACTCTAAATGATAATAATCGGTAAACCGCTTAAGTAGTATGTACCCTCGTCCAGTAAAGGTATTGTCGCTGATGATGAAATCATCCATCGCTTTATCTAAGACAATGAACTCACGTTGCCGCGAAATACTAATAACGTAAATTAATGGAATAATCGCACTGCCAATCGCCACTTCCGCAATCGCCACATCGGGCGCACGATTAATAACATAAAGACTTGCCGTAATGAGTGAGAACGTTGTAATTAAGATAATAATCGTGCCGTTGTTTTTATGAACCACAATGGCAATTGCCATAATGATAAGCAACACTTGAAGTGCATAAGCCGTAAAGTCGAGCATCGTCAAATCACCCATACAGGTCACGCTCCTTCTCTTGTGCTTTTTCACGATCGGCTTTGCTTTCAAGACGTTTAATATCAACACCTGTTAAATACGCACTACGAATATTAACATGCGAACTAATAGGGGTCGTAATCAATAAAAACCCAATCAACAAAATAAAACGAATGACGTAATTGTATTCTGTAATATTAATGAGCATAAGGGCAATCAAAATCGACAAACTGCCAACGGTGTCAATGGTGGCTGCACTTAAAATACGCGTGTAGATGTTTTTTAAGCGGAAAATCGCAACCAATCCAAACACAATAAACAGCCATGAAAGGATCAAAATGAAAATGACAATAGCATTCATTTTTCGCGCCCCCCTGTCATGATATATTTTGATAAGAGCGTAATGGTTAAAAAGCCAACAATACCATACGCAATCGCAATGTCTAAAATCAAGTTGCTATCTTCCCAAATCGCAAACACTGCCATAAACATTAACACTTTAGCACTGATCAAGTTAATCATTAAAATACGATCCCAAATTGTTGGTCCGATAACCATTTTCACAAAACTTACCGCAACGGCGAGTATCAACATAAACAGCGTAAAAATTAAAAACCACTCTACCATAGGATGCATTATTTATCACCTTTTTGTTTAAGCAAACGTTCAAATTTCTGACGAATCGGCTGTTCAAGCATTTCTGCACTAACCCCAGGTTTTGCCATCGTCATTACCGTAATGATATGCTTTTTAGAGTCTGTGTCGATGGTAATCGTTCCAGGTGTTAATGTTATCGAATTGGAAATAATCCCAATCAATACCGCATCTTCAACATCGAGCTCAATATCGAATATAACGGGTTCGTAGTGATGAGCGATTAAATTGAATACATAGGTAAACGAAGCTTTATAGATTTCATAAAATAAAAATACGACGTAAACGATGATGGTCCGAAACCGGACCGCCGCATACATATACCCTTTATCATCATAAAGAACATTGTACGTTGCGATTGTGACAACCCCACAAATAAAAATACCCGCTAAAATAGTCTCAATCTCAAAATTAAGCGCCAATAAAAACCAAAAACCTAACAAAACAAGAAATAACTTATAGCGCATTTTGATAAAACGCAGTAATCGCTCTTTACGTGTTTTCATTGAATCACTCCTATAAACACTCTTGGGGTGTCATGTTTAGTTTCTAACTTTTTGCCATAGACGTTTTATGCCGTAAAAAGAACCTCCTTGTCATAGTATCATACGCTGTGTGATGATCTATGCATCGGTTGCCTCGGTGTTATTGTACCACTTTATGGGTAGTGTGGACATATCGATTTTAAAAACATATATTTTTAATCATGGTTTTTGCTTGTATATCGCGTTACAAAGAAGCGTTGAATCGTTATGCTTTCACCCGCATTAATGCCTGCTTTTTGCATCGCGATGGC
>PWME01000048.1 GCA_003559235.1 Mollicutes bacterium
ACGCCTTCTTCGGTAAACAAAACCGCAATTTCAGGCCCAGCCACACCTGAAACATAAGAATGATAATTAATGGGACGGCCAACTTCTTCTTCAATGACATCTAACGCTTTTCGTTGGGCGCGCAACTGTTTTCTTGTAATTGGAATTCCGCCGATGCCTTGCGGGGTGCCTTCAAGCAAACCATCAAAATGCGATTGTCCTGCGGTACGAATGACCATAATGTGATCGGCACCATGGTAAGCCGCCATACGCATTCTTCTAATATCGTCTTCAAAGCGCCCTGATGCAATCTCAGCGGTAATGACAGCGTCTGGTTGCGGGTCGATGCCACCAAGCCCCGCTGCGGATGGCAGGGGGACATAGCGTTTTAGCGGTGGGCTTGCTTGTTGGTACGTAAATGGCCCAAGTTTAACAGGTTGTACATCGCGCCATGTCCATCCTCTTCTTAAGGGACGGTAGTTTTCTAAGTCACTAAGAATAGCACGAATATCCATTTTCTTGTTAGGGTCTAATTTATTCATGGCTTTCAAACACCTCCAACAAGGTGTCTACACCGTCTTTAGACACAATCTTTTCACCGGCTTCTTGTAATGTGCATCGGCTTTCTTTGGCTAAGCGATAGACACAATGGCCAGCGCCTTTTCTTAGTAAGTTGTGTTCGTTAAGTGCATCCACAATCGCTTTGGCTTCAATGCTTGAAAAGCCCATTCTAAGGAGTACACTGCGTTCAATGGATTTTGATGTGTACTGTTTCCCTAAGGCAAGCAATGGATCAACAATCGTTTCACCCAATGCATAAAATCTTTCTTTTAGCGCTTCGTCACTTAAGTCTTTTAAGTGTTCGCGGCGCGTAATGTAATCATCATTGCGGTCTTTCATCCAATCATCTCCGTTCACTATTCTCGCTTAATAGCGCATCCAATTGTGATGCGTCAACGCGGAGTTCTGCTTGTAAAAATGCTTTATCTTTATCGGTAAGTTTTTGATCTTTAAAGCGTTTTAAGTATGTTTTTCTAAGCGTATCAAGCGGGACGTGTTCAACATGAATTTTGTTTGCGGAAGAGGGGAAAATGATATTTTTTCCCGGCACTTCTTTTGAAGGGTCTCCAAACAATAATTCAATGCCGTTTTTTTGGGCGAATGATAACTGCGGTTGGTGGTGTTTGCCAGCGCCTGTATACTCAGTTTCTTGTACCACAATAATCGCATCTTCAGGCATATTCATGGCAAGTTTAAACGCCACGGCTAAACTTGTGTTACCCGCTGGACCACGTTCCATACCTTCAAGCGTACTTAACGCTTCGGTAATAAAGAAGACACTGCCTTGATTGACAATATAATAGTCTTCCATATAGCGCAAAGGCCTTGCGGCACTTCTTGGCACATCACTACGATCTGGGTTTGTCGCAAAAGGAATCCCAAATCCTGTATGGCCAGTTGTAAATGACTTTTTGTTAAAGTCTTGGTCGCTTGCCATGTGCAAGCCGCGTAAGTTCACGCTCGCACCCACAATCTTTGTGTTTGCGCCCATACGTCTTATTCCACGTGCTGTCCCCGTTAAATTTCCACCGCCAGCATGGGTCGCAATGACCATCTCAGGATCTTTTCCTGCAACATCGCGAATGCCACGAACAATTTCTACACCGAGTGTTTCAATGCCCATAACGCCGTAAGGAGAATATAATGAGGCGTTAAAATACCCTGTTGTGTCAAGCAAGTGTAAAAAGGTGTAAAAAAGTTCTGGTCCAACACTTAACTGAACCACTTCAGCACCATACGATTCACACGCACGCGCTTTTTCTAAAATTTCTGGTTGCGCAACATTTTTTGAATCAAAGCACTCTTGCACAATAATGCATTTAAGCCCATGTTTCGCAGCCAAAGCCGCAATGGCGGCACCGTAGTTTCCACTCGTTGCCGCAATGACGCCTTTATAGCCAAGCTGTTTGGCTTTATGGATGCTCATTGCTGCACGACGCGCTTTAAATGAACCACTTAAATTGCTTGCTTCATCTTTCAAAAACAAGCGCGCACCTTTTCCTTTCGCTGAAAACTTTCGCGCATACGCGGTTAAATTTTTCAACTCAACGAGCGGGGTGTTCCCAACCATATCTTCAGATTGAATGTGTTCAATGGCTTCTAAACTATAATCAGAGTGCGCCATCATCGCTTCATAATCAAAGCCGATGCCTTCATCTTCAAACGAATCGTAATCAAGTCCAACCGATTTTTTCATGATTTCGTTGCGACGACGCATTAAGTCTTTTACATTATAACTCACACGTCATCCCCCCAACGTTCTTTCTTGATAATCTCACGCATTTGCAAAATCGGTTCTACATGATCACCAAACGTATGCTTGTATTTTGGTTCTACCTCTTTAAACGTGCCCGAAACCGTGCGTCCTGAAGCCGTCACAATATCTGCTTCTTCAAACTGTTCTGCATCATGCTTCAAGCGGCCTTTTACCCACATTTTTAACGGTACTTTTTTTGTGTCATCAGGAATATTTTCAGCGCGTTCTTCAGGCATTAAAACATATTGCCGAATCCGCACAAATGTGCCTTTTTTAAAAAACATAAATCCCATCACTTCCTTTACTATTCATCGGGTTTTACACATTATTAATAATATCATAAAAACCCTTTCATTGCACAAGGTTCACATGCATCAAACTTTCATAAGTGCGTAAAAAGGAGTGCTCAAGCGCACTCCCTTAATCATCAATCAAGCAAGTCGCGCATGTCACCCAAAATCGCTCGCGGTACAGGTAGGTCAATCATTGTCTTTAACCCAGGTGACGCGTTGAGTACATGAGGAATCATGTTGACACACATGGCGATGGTTCCAATCCCACCATCAATTTCTGGTTTTACCGATAAATTGATTTCTGGGGTTCCTTTAATGGTTATGTAATCGCCTGTTTGTGTGCCTTCAAGCTCTGGTTCGATTTGTTGGGGATGCTTCATATCGATGAAGACTTCTTTGCCACGGAACCCTTGCGCTGTCATGTCGATGCCAGCCAAATGACCCGCTTTCGCTTCACCGTATTTACTTTTGCGATCAATCGATGTCATAATTGGTTTCATTTGTTGTTCAAAGCGATCAATCGGTGCCCCAAGGGCATCCGCTATCATCATAACGCTTTCTTTAAACCCAACATGGCCTGATAAAGACCCTTCAGTTAAGCGTTTTTCAAATGTCTCAGGGGAAATGCCAACCCCTTGTTCTTCCATAACGGTTGGTCCGAATGGGCTTAAACTATTCACCCGTGTCGCTTGTATGGATTCAACGTCTGACATGACACCACTCATCGCAACGACAAGTAAATCCATCACAAACCCTGGGTTGATACCAGTGCCTAAAATGGTCGCATGATTGGCTTTTGCTAAAGCATCCATTTTTTCTGCGAGTTTTGGTTCATTGGCCTTGGGATAAGCCATTTCTTCAGCGGTACTAATGACATTGATGCCACGTTTTAATACCGTTTCAATTTTGTCATAAGACTTCTTTGTAAAAGAATCGGTCGCAATCATGACAACCGAAGCTTCTGTGCGATCAAGCAACGCTTCAATGTCCGCTTCAACCATGACATCGGGGTGTTCTCCTTCATAATCAAGCGGTGCTAAAAAACTTTTTCCTACGAGTTTAGGATGGGTATCACAAACGCCAGTAATTTCGACACCTTTTTTCTTTAAAAGCATCTCGGCAATCCCTTTGCCCATCGCGCCGTAACCCCAAATTACAACAGTGATTTTTTTCATCATGACCTCCAATAAAAAAAGACGTATTTTTACACCAAACACATCATAACATAAAACGCTTACATTGTATATCGTATAATGCGCTTACCGCAAAAAAATATCCGTCATGATTTCTGACGGATATAATCATTGATAGCACTTAAGGCGGCGCGGTCTGCTTTGGCAAGGTCAAGTTCATGGAGCCTGTCGAATGGTTGCCATCTGTAATCAAGGTGTTCATGAAGCACTAAGTCGTCGTTATTGGCATCTGCTTCATAAACATGCAACGTTAAATCAATTGTATCATCAACGCTATGTACGGTAGTTATATAAGCCGTAATGCTTGCGCGCAGTGACAGTTCTTCTCTCAGCTCTCTTATTAACGATGCTTCAAGCGTTTCACCTGCTTCAACTTTTCCCCCTGGAAACTCCCACTTAAACGCAAGTGGTCCATGATTTGGGCGTTGTACACATAAGACGCGGTTTGATGCATCGATGCATACGCCTGCCGTGACGGTTAGTTTTCTCATTAGTTTTGGCTGCGTTTGTAATAAATTTTTGATACGGATGTGTAGCCTTCTCGCAAGGCGTATACATCGGTATCTTTAGGAATCGTATCGTTTAAAATACGGCGTTTATGGGTAAAAATATTGTTTTCTATTTTGCCTTCTAAGGTCATATCAACGTAAAATAATTCAGTATGTAAGATGCCTTTATCTTCGGAAAATTTTTCGCGGGGGAAATTAACATTAATAATATAGTCTTTCGATGCCATATCATTATCAATGATGTGATTAAAGGTGCGCTTAAAGTACCGTTTAATGTTCATATCGCCTTTAAAATCTCCTGAAAAAGCAATCGCCTTATAACCGTGAAATGACGCTTGTAATGCGGCGCCTACGGTGCCTGAATACATCGTATCAACACCGATATTGTACCCGAGATTAATGCCTGAAACGACAAGGTCAGGGGTTTTGTTTAATGCATAGAGCGCAAAGCTTACACAATCGGCTGGGGTGCCATCAACCGCATATGTATCGTTATCAATCATTTCAAACGGGATGCGTCCAATCGATATCGCAACACTTTTTCCGGATTGTTGGTGTTTGGGCGCAACCACGAAAACGTCACCATATGCGCTTAAGACGTCTTTAGCATATTTAAGTCGTGGTGAATCAATACCATCGTCATTAACCAGTAAAATATTCATGAAGTTCTCTCCTTTATGGGTTAAAAAAGTCTAGGGGTTGGGGCAATTGGTTTAATCAATGCCTCATCATCAACATCAGTTTTATTAACGCGTGGTGATACGGTAACGAGCTTTAACGCTTTGTCGTCATAGGGCTTGATTAGGGATTGTAATGTGCTTAAATCACTTTCATCATCAAGCCATGAATGCGCCGCATCACGGTCTAAAATGACAGGCATGCGGCTATGCAAATCCTGCATGGTCGCACTCGCTTTTGTGGTCACAATCGCAAAGCCTTCACCCGGTTGAATCAACGCTGCCATCGCAAAGATGGACTTTTCTTTTAACGTAATATGGTATGCTTCTTTACCATAGGGAGTTGTTTTCCATTCATAAAAGCCATCCGCAAAAACAAGTGCACGTTGATACATAAACGCGTCTTTAAAAAGCGGTTTGATCATTAAGGTTTCACCGCGCGCGTTAATAACGGGTTTACCATACGAAGTTGCAAAACCAAAGCGCATCAAGGTTAAATCCCCATCAGTGTAAATGGGAACCCGTTGCGTTGGGGCAATATTATAGCGTGGCAAATCCGTATGCTTTAACGTGCTCTTGAGCGCATACTCGCCTTCTATCATCTGCATAAAAGTCACTGCATCAAGCGTAATCGTAAAGCGTCCACACATAATTTTTCTCCTTTATGTAACAGTGCCATTATAGCATAAACATAGAAAAATGATGACATTTGTCACTACCCTAAAGTTCTTGCTTCGTCTATAATTGACCCCGAGGTGATAAAAATGATTGTATCGATGAAAGATGTTATAAAACGTTATGATGGTGAGCGTTTAGCGCTCGATTATTTAAGCCTTGATGTCAAGGCTGGTGAAGTAGTAGGTTTATTGGGTCCCAATGGTGCGGGTAAAACGACCGCCATTAGCGCCATTGTTGGATTGCTTGACATTGATGAAGGGATCATAGAAGTTTTTGATAAACCGCAAAATAACGGTAATCTTGAAACCCGCAAGCGGATTGGTTTGGTTACCCAAGAAGTCACTGTCTACGAAGACTTAAGCGCTTATGAAAACTTATTGTTTTTCGGTAAATTATACGGTTTGCGCGGTGAGCGACTTAAATCACGGATTAATACCGTTGCGAAATTGATTGGTTTAGAGGGCCGCTTGCATGAACTGCCTAAAAAATACTCTGGTGGTATGAAAAGACGATTAAACATTGGGTGTGCACTTTTGCATGAGCCTGAGTTAATTATTATGGATGAGCCAACGGTTGGCATTGACCCTCAAAGTAGAAACTACATCATTGAGTTTGTGAAGACACTCGCTAAAGAGACCGACACCGCGATTATTTATACATCCCACTATATTGAGGAAGTTGAAGCGATTGCCGATCGCGTTTACATTATTGACCAAGGACATATTATTGCAAAAGGAACGGTTCAATCGCTAATTGAAAGCATTAAAGGGGATCAGCGTATCGCCATTGATGTGAAAACACCCAATGAAAATGTTTTGAGTGCTTTAGAAGCTATCGATGATGTTGTGGGGGTTCGATTAGAAAATAAGACATACCATATTACCGCCGCAGCACATGCGGATGTACTCGATAAACTGTTAAGTATATTGGCCACCCAAACCATTCGTAATGTCGCAAACGAACAAGCAGACTTAGAAGATGTGTTCTTAACCTTAACGGGTAAATCACTTCGTGATGGGGAGGCTGGTTGACATGATGCGCTTTTATCTAATGCGTGTACTAAAGGACTATTTAGGACATCTTATTTTAATCGGATTACCCGTTGCACTCATTTATTTAATGGTATCGGTTAATACTGAAGCGGGAAACCCTGATCGCGAAGCCGCTGCGCTTTATATCGGCATTGTTTATATCATCATGTTTCAAGCGTTTGGGGCAGCGTATGCATTTGAAGGGCTTGAACACGATTTCTTCAAACCGTTTAAAGCCCGCTTACTTGCCGCACCCGTGAAACCTTATCGATTCGTTTTGGCAAACATCGTATTTAGCATTGTGATTGGCTATGCACAGTCTTTGGTTTTACTCGCATATGTTATGCTTGTTTTCAATGCAAGTGTGCCTGGTTTGGGATTCGTTATGTTGATTTTATTGCTTGGGGTTATTGTGGCTCAACTCTTTGGTAGTGTGGCGGTTTTACTCTTAAAAAAGGCTGCCAAAGCACAGGCTTTGATGACGTTATACGTTATTGGTGGGATGCTTTTGGCGGGGGTCTTCTTTCCACTACCAGAAAGTGATATGACGATCTTTTTATCTAAGTATTCAAGTCCTGTTGCCTGGACGCATTATGCGGCTTATGGGGTGATTGAAGGTATTTCATCTCAAGTTTTCGTTGGCGTATCCTTACTGATGAGTGTCGCTGTGCTTGCGTTAATCACCGTTGTGCTGTTGTCGAAAAGGGTGATGGCATGATAACACTATTTGAACTTGTCATGAAACGCGCGTTAAGGCAACGCCTTATCATGGCCATGGTCATCGTGTTCCCTATACTGCTTGTTTTAATTCCGCAACCAACCAACGTAGAAACACCAACGCTTAGTTACGGGTTCTTTGGTTTGGTGATGATGTTTGTGACATTTTTACTTGCTAAGCAAGTGATTGAAGATCGAGAAATGCGTACCATTGTACGTATTGCTTCTGCGCCAATACACCATAGAGATTATTTAGTTGCACATTTTGGCGCTTACACATTAATCATGATTATTCAAGTGACGTTATTTTGGGTATTGTCTTTCATTGTGTGGGATGCACCGTGGTCGTTCTTCATATCGGGTTATGCCTTAATGCTTGTATTTGCCATTACCGCGACAGGATTCGCTTTATTTTGGCACAGCTTGTTTAAACGCTACACAACATCAGTTTCAGTATTTAGCGTTGTCGCAAACTTAATGGCTGTCTTAGGTGGCATGAGTTTACCCTTGGTGTTATTGCCTGATCATTTAAGACGGGTTGCGGTTGTTTTACCAACTTACTGGTATGCGTATGGATTAGAACAAGCAACGGAAAAAACATTCGGCATGGTCATTTTGAGTTTGTGTATTTTGATTGGGTTTGCTACAATATTTATAACTGTAGGCTCAAAAAGGAGACTCGCGTGATGCGTGCATTGATGAAACCGCAAGCGTTACTTTATAGTGTGCTTGCCATCCTCTATATCATGCTGCTTCGACCGCTTGAACCGCAGGTTCCTGCGGTCTTTTTTCTTTGGTTAATAGCAGTTACAGTGATGATCATCCGCTTGCGATTTCAAACATATCGTTTTGTTTGGTTAGATGTTATCGCCATGGTTTTTTTATCCTTTTGGGACCCAAAACTTGCGTTGCTTTCTGCGCCTAGTATTTTACTGATGATGGCATCAGGCATGTTCATTGCATTACCATTTGCGCTGCTATTATGGGGATTACACGGGGGAGCCATTGCCATGCTTTGGCCATGGCTTTTTGCGTTAACGAGTGGAATACTTCTCTACGTTTATAAACAAAGTACGAGCACATCACTAAAACACATCGATACACTTCGCGAAAAAATCTATACGTTAGAACGTACCCAAAACCATTTGTTAGAGGCCCACCACCACATTGAACGAACGAGCGCGTTAAGTGAGCGTGACCGAATCGCAAACGTGTTACACGATAACTTAGGCCATGATTTAACGGGAGCGCTTGTCGCGTTGCGCGCTTATGAAAGTACGCAAGAACCCACAAAAGATAATCCCTTATTTACCCAAATCAAAACGCGCATTGAACGTGCGGTTGAACAACTTAAAGCGACGGTGCACCAGTCTAAAGTTGAAGAACCTATCGGCTTAGAAACGTTTGAATCCCTCATCGAAGAATTTTCACTAGTGTCTATAGATTTTACCCTAGAAGGTTCAATCAACGAGCTTACGATGACGCATTGGCAAGCTTTGGTATCCGTCTTAAAGGAATCCCTTACCAACATCCAAAAACATGCTGAACCAACGCGCGTTCAGGTGTCATTGCATGTTGATAAAAAAATCGTACGTTTAAAAGTCGACAATGACGGCTTAGGTGAAGTCAAGGATACGCGTGGGGTTGGATTACACTACATGCGTAAACACATTGCATCGCTCGGGGGTTCACTAAGCATACAACGCGGATTTTTGTTTACATTAATTTGTGTTATCCCAAAAACCATTACAAAGGATGGTGCTTATGAACATCTTAATCGTTGATGATGATACCCTCATCACAGAAAGTTTTGCAATTATCGTAAAGCGTCATACCAATCATCGTGTTGTTGGACAATGCCATAACGGCCAAGAAGCCATTGCTTTTGTGAGTAAACACGCCTGTGACCTTATTTTAATGGATATTCGTATGCCCGCAATGGATGGTATTAGTGCGTGTGCACGCATTAAAAAGAGTCATCCAGCGATAAAGATTATTATGCTGACGACATTCAAAGATTTTAAGCACATCCATCAAGCGTTGCATGCGGGTGCCAACGGCTACTTATTGAAAAGTGATGCGTTAGAAGATCAAATTCATACCATTGAAAGCGTCTTTTCCGGACAAGCCATTATTAGCGAAGAAGCGTTAAATGCTTACACAAAGCGCGATGCAGAAACGTTGCTTACAAATCGTGAAAACGACTGTATGGAATTGATTGCGAACGGGTATTCTAACAAGGAAATAGCAGGGCGTCTTTATATCGGCGAGGGAACGGTTAGAAATACCATTAGTGTCATATTAGATAAACTGGACTTAAGGGATCGTACACAGATTGCCATTTATTACTGGCAAAGCAAACACGAGTCATAATGTTAAAAAACACACGCTCACAATTCAGCGTGTGTTTTTTAAGCGGTTTCTTCTATCGGTTGCTTTTTTCGACCAAAATAGATTTTAACGCAGGTAAATGCTGCCATCAGTAAACCATACAAAATAAGTAATGCAGCATACAAGCGGCTGCCACCTTCTACATCAATAAA
>PWME01000159.1 GCA_003559235.1 Mollicutes bacterium
AACATGCCCTTTCCAATATTTTGTTAAAGCAATCCCATCGACCTTTGAAGCCATCGGTAAACGGTAATGCATCACACGGTCATACGGTCTTAAAACACCATATAAACCACTCAAAATAACAGCGTGTGCTTCAAGATAATCGCTTTCTAAAGCCGTTAAAGAATTCACATCAAGCGCACTAAACTGTGCACCCGCATAAGCAAATAAAGCGGCGTCTTCTTCAAGCGCGCTCACAATGTTTTCTTGCGCCGCTTTAACCAACTTATCACTGGCTTTTAAAACATCTTTTAACGCCTCATACGATAACGATTGTAACTTTTTAAGTACCGTTTTGTGCGCGACTTCAAAGAGCTGCGTGTTAAGCTTTGGACTAACATCTGAATGATGCATCGTCTTCGTTGGGGCAATGGCTATAACAAAATTATTCATCACTCAAACAACCGCTTGTATTCGCCATACCCTTCCGCATCAAGCGATGCATAAGGAATAAACCGTAAGGCCGCAGAGTTAATACAATACCGTAAACCGCCCGACGCAAGCGGTCCATCATCAAACACATGCCCTAAATGCGAATCTGCTTCTTTAGAACGCACCTCAACACGCCGCATGCCATAACGGGAATCAAAGCGCTCTTCTAATTTTGTGATCGGTTTGGTAAAACTTGGCCATCCGCACCCTGCATCATACTTATCAAGCGATGAAAACAACGGCTCTCCAGAAACAATATCGACATAAATACCTTTTTCATCATGTTCATGATACGCATTCTCAAAAGGTGGTTCGGTACCATCTTCTTGCGTCACATTAAATTGAATGGGGGTTAAGCGCTTCTTTAATTGCTTTTTATCGTCTTTCACGTCAATCACCTCTGTCCTTATTATAAAACACGTACTTAGGTGGTGTCTTTGATAATGCATGCAAAATCTTATGCTAATTTTTTATAACTCTACTAATTTATTAAGTATTTAAGGAAATGGCGTTAATAAAACGTTTTAAGGATATTTTTAGACAATGCACTGAACATGTATATGCGAAAGCATGCGTTTTTGTTGTATGATGAATAGCATTCAAGCGCCACTTTATAAAACATAAACATTTTTATAAATAAGATATTAAATAAGCGGGATATCGCATCATCCCGCGCTTTTATTGAATCATCAGAGTTTTTAAAGGTAAACTACCATAACCCGGTTGTTTTCACCTTGATTTTTACGAAAATCAACCGTTCTTCTTACATTAATGTAAGATATATACCATTCAAAATAAAGAAATAAGGCTATTTTCCACATGAATACAACATATGTTTATTAATAAATATAATCTCGGAAATTCCGCATATTTCTTCCCTTAAGAAGCCATTAATAATTAGATCGATACAATCGATATCTGTCGACAATACTAGGATAACTTTATGATGGAAACAGCCCTTATGATTAAGCGATTTCCATGTGTTTTATGCGTTACTTAGACAGTACCGTGGCGTCTAAGAAATATTTGTGTTAACTTTGGCAAAAGTATCGGGGTTTCGTTTTGGTATGCTTCATAACCAACGCGCCGCTTACGCTGGCGCTTTTCTTGTAAGGGAATTGATATGCTAAGAAACATTGCGAAGTTTAGAAGCGCCCCAATTAAAGGGATTAGTGCCATATTAACGCTTAACATCATAATATAGATGCTAAACCAAAGCATAATTTCTCCTAAATAATTTGGATGTCTAGAAAGCCTCCATAAGCCTTCACGCATAACATCAGTGTGTACAGCATTATAGTTTCGCAACTGTGTATCTGATGCCCACTGCAGCAAAGCACTCAACATTCCAAGCACACCACCAATATATAATAAGGCATTCGGATTATGAGAACTATTTAACAAAAGCAACGCTGGCATCATCGCTAGCAACACAACAAGCGTAGGCATTAAGTGAATCCCAAACAGATTCACCACAGGCCAAAGCCGTTTGCTTATTTGTTTGAAATGGTCATACCGCCAGTCTTGGTGTGATAAATTGCGAAAAGTTATGACCCAGTTTATCGTTAAGCGGATGCCCCAAAAGCCAATCACAGCCGCAACCCACGCAAACGTCATGTCTAAACGGCTGACAAAAGGTAAAATCATCACCATCGGAGCGACACTCCAATAAGGATCATAAACTGAGGAATTGCGCAAAAGCGTACTAAAAATATAAATGACAAGTGTTGCCACAATATCCGCAATAACAATTTTGGCGATGACACTTTCTAAAGGCAAATAAATAAACAAACTCACCGCAACTATGATTGTAAAGGCATAAATACTTGCAATAATGATTAATCCACGCGCTTTTTTATCCATTTTCACTCTCTCTTTTCGGTGGTATACGATGTTTTGTGGCTTGTTCATAGGCATATGCCGCTTTAAATACCAAATCCTCACGGTACGGATTCGCAATAAACTGTAAACTTTCTGGGTTTTCATCGTTTAAGGGTTTTGCGGGAACGGATAAAACAGGCAATCCACCAACCGCCGCATACGAAGTAACTTGTGGGGTAATCAAAACATCAATGGCATCTTCTTCAAAGCGTCTTAAAAACGCTTCAATTGCCAGCGTTGTTTTTTCAACGGCTTGGCGGTAGTGAGACGCTTTTAAATTGCCTTCTGTTGCGAATGATTGATAAAACATGCCTTGTCCATAACGCAAGTTCTTGCGATGATGCGCTTGATTGTATTTAATAAGTTCAAGCAAACTTTTCACAGGAAACTGATGATGTGGGTTCCCCAAAAACGCATCTATATCATGCTTAAACTCCGTTGGTAAGGTTTCTAAATTAGACGGTAAGTCATATCGAAACTTAAGGTCTTTAACACAAACCCCAAGCTTTAAAAAAACATCTTTCGCTTCTTTAATTACCGTATTTTGCGATTCACTGAAGGGATGGTCCCAAAGCCTTAAAACACCGACCCTTAATGTCGATACATCGTCTTGACACGCCTCTAAACACGATTGTTTCCACGGTTTTTCTTGTGCGATAATATCAAGCGCAAGCGCTGCATCTTGAACTGAGCGTGTCATCGGCCCTGCGCAATCTTGGCGTGATGAAACTGGGATAATGCCATGTTGCGATACAACATGAAGGGTTGGTTTAATCGTGACAATACTATTTTGTTTTGCCGGACTGACCAAACTGCCGTTGGTTTCCGTCCCTATAGCAAGTGGCACATACCCTGCTGCAACCGCAACCGCTGATCCTGTTGATGAACCAAGTGGGTCGATCTTTTTGTTATAAGGGTGAACGACTTGACCGTGTAAACTACCGTAGCCACTCGGCATCGTCCCCATCGCCATAAAATAAGCGAACTCAGATAAATTGGCTTTACCGATAATAATCGCACCTGCGTCTTTAAGTCGCTTAACAACATCGGCATCATACGGTGCGTAATAGTGTTTCAATACTTCAGCATTCGCAGTTGTTCGCATCGCGCCTTCGGTAAAAATATTATCCTTAACAACAACGGGTATCCCTTCAAGTGGTGAACGCATTGCACCAAGTGAACGTAATCGGTCCGATTCAGCAGCTTCATATAAAGCATGGGGATTTAAATCCGCCATTGCATTTAACGTTTTTTCTGAAACTTGCACGGCTTTTAGTGTTTTAGTTACTAAGGATTTTGATGTGATTTCTCCCTTATCTAACGCCTCTTTTAAAGTCATTAATGAACGTTGTTCATGCACAATCGTAACCCCCTTAAAATGAAAAGACGCAGATTAAGCGTCTTTAAAACCATTCTTCATCGTCCTCTTCTTGCCATTCGCGTTCTTCAACAAACGCACGCACGCGTGATTTAATATCATCTCGGCTCATAAATACAAATGTGCGGGTATTTGGAAAAAAGAGTGTGTTTATGATTGGAATAAGCAAAAACATTAACCACCCTGGATGCCAAAAATCGTCAATTGTGAAACCCAACACTAAGTAAATCGCCGTAATCGTAAAGACAACAGCCCGCCGAGCATTAAAACGCCGGTTAAAAATAGCATCAGAAAGCGGAATTAACAAAAATACAACCCATGCAGGGTGCGCATTGCCAGTCCCAAGTGCAATCCATAAAAAGAGTGCCAACGCAATCATTGGCATCGCGCGATTAATACTTTGCAATACATTTTTACCTAACAATATCCAAGAAATAGGAACCAACAAGAAAAAACTTACACCCAATAACCAGTCTTCAAGCACAAACCCACTAAACAAAAGCAAAAGTAACGCAATCATGGGCATCGCCGTTGCGATGCGTCTACGAACCATCATACAGTCCTCCGTTTAATGTTTTATGAATCACAATCGTTAACGGTGTGTTTTTATGAGCACACGCGCCATATTTTCTAATCAAAAATACGTTCGAATCCAATGTGTTTATAAATGTCTGAACCGCTTCAGTTTCTTCGTTGCCGCCCGCATGCCCGCGGTAGCATATAACGGTTATGACACCACCTTCAAGCACGTTATCACAAACGATTTTTAAGGCGCGCACGGTTGAATGCGGCTCGGTCTTTACACTTTTATCTGAATTGGGTAAATACCCGAGATTAAACATCGCCACATGAAACGGCTCAACAAGATGTTTATCAACCCTAGCATGATTATCATGAATAAGCATCACATTGTTTAACGCTTCTTTTTTTAGCCGCGCTTGCACTTTCTTTAATGCAGACGCTTGAATATCAAACGCGTATACACGTCGGCATCGTTTTGCCAAAAATACTGTGTCATAACCATTCCCAGCCGTTGCATCAAGCGCAACCATAGAAGGACCTAAAACATGTGCGATAGCCTCATGAGCAACGCGCACTGCGTTAAACGAATGCGTCATTAATCTTCATCGCGCATTTCTGAAACAACATTGGCAATTTCACTCGTAACATAAGCAACAAATAACCACGCAAGAAAATTTAAAACAATATGATAAAATTCACCAAAAAATAACGTTGTGGTTGCGATCAAACCTGATACAAATACTAAAATCGCCACAAGCACATGTTCACGTTCATGGTCTTGAGAGGTAATAATGCCACTCCAAACACACAAAACAACTTGTATTAAATAAATGACAACCATTAAGCAAAACCTCCTTCGAGTCGGTAATCCTTATTTATTATACAACATATTACTCAGCTGTTGAAGCCTTCAAGACAAAAATACGTGAAAATTGCGTCATAATAGAAATTCATTGCACATTGACCGACAATAATGCCTTAATATGATTTAATGAAATCAACAATGCGTGAAAGGATTGATTTAATGAAATATATACACCCATGGCTAAAAGCTTCTCGATTGACTGCGCAAGGATTTATTATTCCCCCTTTGTTGCTAGGCCACGCGATTGCAATCTATTTAGGCTATCAAGTGACTTTAGAAACCGTCATCCTTATTCACACATACGGGCTGTTTATGCATTTATTTATTGTGTATATTAATGATTATGCCGACTATGAAACCGATCAGCTCAACCAAACTTATACACCGTTCACCGGTGGTTCACGCGTGCTCGTTGAGGGAATGTTAAGCAAAGTGTCCTTAAAAAAAGCCGCACGCTTCATGGCATTGTTAACGATTATTAACGGAATAATCTTAAGTATTGCATCGGGTACACTATTCATAACATTGCTTATACTATTAGGTATTTTCTTAATGATTGCGTATAGTTTGCAGCCGATAGCCATATCTTACCGTGGCTACGGAGAAACTTTACAAGTCATCGGGGTCGCAATCATACTGCCTCTTGTTGCGTTTTTATCACACGGAGGCACAATGGGCGCGGTATTATGGGCACCCATTTTAGCGCTTTTACCGGCACAATTCGCCATGGCCGTTTCAACAAGTTTGCCCGATGAACCCTCTGATAAAACCAGTGGTAAACATACCACTGTGGTTAATTTAGGCGGGCAAAAAGCACGGGTTTTAATGATCTTGCTTTTTCTATTATCCTATTTTGTTAGTGTCGTTATTATTCAAAATAATGGTGCAGCGTTGTGGCCAGTTTTGCTCGCTGCTTTTCCGTTTGCGTTACTCGTATCAATAGCGCTTAAATATAATGCCATTCCTGGTAGCCGCTTACTCAGTGGTGTTGTGTTACTCGCCATTTTAACAAACACAACACTTGTCTTAAGTGTTTCTGTCATTTACATGACGACATGAAAACGTCCCTGCTTTTGACAGGGACGTTTACGAAAGGGGAAAGACACCATCACATAAGTGTGGGGCGATGGTGGAAGAAACCTTGCTGTAAGGTGCAACCAAGCTTTTTCAGCTTTTCGGATTGCGGTTGGGTTTCAACACCCTCAGCAATCACTGCTTTATTGGCTGCTAGGGCAATATTGCGAATCATTTTTATAATTTCTTGACTCTTCACACCATTGATGCCAGCGATAAATACGGCATCTATTTTTATGACATCAAAGGGAATTCGGTCTAATACAGACAAAGATGAATAGGCTTTACCAAAGTCATCTAAAGAAATATTGTAACCGGCATTCTTAATATCCATTATTCTGCTTGCACAAATATTGGTATCATTAACGAACGTTGCTTCTGAAATTTCTATATAGATTGATGCACGTTTCAATGCATGCGATGAAACCATTGCATTTAACTGTTTCATAAAGTTTACATCAAGCAATGTCTCAGGCGCAACATTTAATGATAGTACCGTATCATAATATTTTTCATGCGATGCTTTCAAATACTTAAACTGTTTAAGCGCTTGATTGATCAAATAGTAATCAACAAATGCAGTCATAGCTGCCTCACGCGCAACCGCGAATAAAGTTTCTGGCGCAACATCACCATAATCTTCATCACGCCACCGCGCTAAAGCTTCTAGAAACTGAACGCGTCCACTTTCAACATCCAACACTTCTTGAAAATGGATTTGAATACGGTCTTCTCGTATTGCTTCTTGGATTTTATCGGTCATTTCTTTTTGCTTTAAGTAACTTTCTTGCATTGCAGGTTTATAGCGCTTAACATAGGTTTGACCATTCTTTTTGGTCGCTTTTGCGGCCAAATTGGCACAGGTAATTGTATCAACTAAACGCGATGCATCCTCAGGATAATACGCCAAGCCAACACTTTTATGAATTTCAACGGGGGTTGATTCCATAAGTGGCATCAACAACAGCGGTTTCTTTAAATGGTTGACAAAATGTTCAACACGGTTTTTTTCAGGCGTTACGACGATAAACTCATCTCCAGAAAATCGTCCAATAATACTATCTTCAGGAAATAACGCTTTTAATGAACGGGCCATTTCAACAAGCACACGATCGCCAAACCCTCGGCCATAAACCGCATTAATGTTTGTGAAATTGGTAATATCGATGAAGTAAACCACGGCATGCGTTTCTTGCGTCATCGCCGCAATCGCTTTATCAAAGCCGTTATGGTCTAAAATTCCCGTAAGCGCATCCGTTTGATGCAATGCTTCATCTTTGCTGCGGGGTTTAAACAAGGTATCAATGTCATGACCCGTCGCAATAATTCTTTTGATATTGCCACGCTGATCAAGTGCGGTATCATACATCCAAAATACTTGGCGTAAGCCATCTTTGGTTGAAAGTTCCTGTGCACTTTGGGCACGATATGCACTTCGAATCGTGCGCATTGTATTCTTAACATTTCCAAAATAGTGCTCCAAATTGTCTAAATGCTTTCCTTTTACACTATCAAGACGAATATTCAATAGGTCTAAGGCACATTCAGAAGCATCAATTAAGACCCCATTGCCATCAAAATAAACAAGCACACGGTTACCTTTTGAACATTCTTGATTGGTATCGTGCGAAGTCGTTTCAACATCATTCCATATAGGAGGTAAACTCCACTTCGAAACCTTTGATGTCTCTTTGGAATCTTCTGTCGAAGCATCAGCTCCATATACAGCCGCATACGCAGGCCTAACAAACGATTGCGCTTGTTGTTCGTTACGTACGCCGCGTTGATGCGTTGGCGCATTCAGTTTAAATAGCCCAATAATACCAAAGATACCATAAAGCAATGCGGCGATTACCCAATGTTCAGGTAATAGTGAAAAAAGCCCGTGATATGAGCCTGCTGTAAGTGCCAAACCGATTAAGAATACCGAGATCAAATACACCTTTTGATTTTGTGCGCTTTTCATCGTCTCACCCTAGCTGTCATCTAAAGTATTTTTTGTCAATTTGTTAATAGTGCATACTGCTACATTATTATTGTATTTCGATTTTTTGGTAAATAACAGCGCGGATATGTCGCATTTATAAAAAAAACACGAAATTCTCGTGTTTTTTTCAATTAACGCATGCTTTTTTGAAGGTATTTGAGCACAACCATATCAAAGTTGATTTTAAAATCTTTTTCAATTGCTTTTGTGAACTTATCGGTTTTTTGTTGGTTATTTTCCATATGTAAGACAGCATAACACCGAAACAAACTATCTTCATAATTATAAAAATCTTCTAACTCAAAATAAGCTAGCGCTTTGTAATAATAAAAATACTCAAACAAATAGTACTGTTTAATCGCAATGCCACGTCTTAAACCAAGATTACATAACTTAATAACTTCTGAATAGTTTTTCCGAATGCCTTGAGTCTTTATCATGCGACGTAAAATCATTGTGTAAACCATAGGATTATCAGCACTCATAATACTATCTTCACTATCGAACAGTTCGTTAAGGCGATTAAGAAGCGGTTCTTGGTCTTTCAAATTTAACTGTTCTATTAATGAACTTAATATTAGGATTTCAATGTCAGTGAAATACTGTCGCTTCAAAATGTTAGGATAATTGATTAAATCTGCATTACGACGAAATGCTTCGGCTTCTGTAATGCGTTTATCATACCAATCCCTTACAGTTTGCGCGTGCTTAAAATACATCTTTTTTTCTTCTTCAATAATGATATCCGCATTTATTTTTTGTTCAAGTTGCCGAACCTTTTCTTGGTCTCGATTAACAACCGCATTATAAAATGCATTGATTAGCTCTAGCTGATAATTCTTTTCTTTCTCAAACTCATTCAATAATTTCCGCGACGGAATACCGAGTTTTTGTGCAAATAACTCGATTTTTTCATAAGGAATATCGCCTTCGCCATTGCGATACCGTTGATATTGTCGCGTCGACACAATACCGTCTAATAAGGTCTCTTGGGTCATTTTGCGTCCGATGCGAACTTTTTCAAGATAATTGCTCAATTCCATTGAATTCATGACGAAACTCCTTAAAATGCGACATATCCGCGCTGTTTTTTACCCTTTACCTCGAGTACAATGAAAGCATCACAGGGATAAAGGAGATTATAAAAATGAAAAAATTGATTGGAATGCTTACTTTAATTATTATGGGGATTGCTTTTGGAACACAACTAACAAACGACATCGTACTCGGATTCGATGACCCTGAAGACTTACCTGAATATGTATCGTTAGGCTTTGATGACCCTGAAGACTTACCTGAATATGTATCGTTAGGCTTTGATGATCCTGAAGACTTACCTGAATATGTATCATTAGGTTTTGATGATCCTGAAGACTTACCTGAATATGTATCGTTAGGTTTTGATGATCCCGAGGACTTACCTGAATATGTATCGTTAGGCTTTGATGATCCTGAAGACTTACCTGAATATGTATCATTGAATGCAGGCAATGGCCGCGGTGGGGCGCCTGAGCATGCACGTGGTGCACCAGATTTTGCACGTCGTAATGATGATACCATTACACCACTTGGCTTTGACGACCCTGAAGATTTACCAGAATACGTTTCAAAATAATCATACCATAAAACAAAAACTATAAAACTAATCGTTTAAAACAAAGGGGATAGCATCATGGAAAAGAAAGAATTTATGATTGAATTAAACGGTATTATTGACACCATTCACACCTACACACGCAATCCATTTATGATGGGTTACACAAAAGAAATACGCAATGCCATTGAACATAATGATCCAGAAATGTTGCGTATTGCACTCGATAAAGTAATCGAGTGGTACCAAAGTGAAATTGAGCGCATTGAATCCGACGAATACATTTTCAATAAATCGATGCATCAAAAAGCGTATTCGATTCTTCGTGAATACCGTGCAGAACTGCACATGTAACATCGTTATTCATTATAGCATATTTTATCATAAGCACATATTAAGACTACCACGTAAGTCTCTCTCTAAAGGAAGGGCCTTTCCCGCAGAAAGGCCTTTTCGTTTAGGAAAAATCCAGCGTAATGGAGACTGGACAATGATCACTACCAAGGATGTCATCATGAATACTAACGTCTTTAACACGCGGTAATAAGCGTTCAGAAACAACCGTATAATCAAGGCGCCATCCAGCATTCCGTTTTCTTGCCCCATACCGATAGCTCCACCATGAATATTGAATTTCTTCAGGGTTATAAGACCGAAAAACATCCACAAAGCCTTGGTTTAATAGTTTAGTAAAAGCCTCGCGTTCATCATCAGTAAATCCAGCATTATTACGATTTCTTTCAGGGTTTTTCAAATCGATTGGATGATGCGCAACATTCATATCACCAATGAAAATCACAGGTTTTTTTGCATCAAGACCCAACAAGTACTGCCGCATCGAGCGTTCGTGTTCTAACCGGTAATCAAGCCGTTTTAAGCCTTCTGATGCATTGGGTGTGTACACATTTACAACATAATAGTCTCCATAATCTAAAGTAATGATACGGCCTTCTTGATCATTCCCATTAAACCCTTTGGTTACTGCATGGGGTTTTTGTTTGGTTAAAACAAGCGTACCCGAATACCCAGCGCGCTCTGCGCTATTCCAATAAACGTAATAACCTGGAAAGGTAAAGTCAGCTTGTTCAGGACGCATTTTAATTTCTTGAAGTCCGATAATATCAGGATTTAATTCAGCCATCACAGCCATAAAATTCTTCTTCATCACCGCTCGTAATCCATTTACATTCCATGACACGATGTTCACAATAACCACCCTAACCTCACATAAAGCATTTAATTTTATTTTCGCGTTTAGTGTTTGTTCTAAGACTTAAAAATTGGACTTGAGTTTGGCTCAAATCCAACCAAGTTAAAATTACTCCGAAATATATATCACCAAAAACTTTTTTATGTGCATACAATAACATGACACATAAGATGGCGGAGGAAAAGGGATTCGAACCCTCGCGACGCGTTAACGTCCTACTAGCTTTCCAAGCCAGCCCCTTCAGCCTCTTGGGTATTCCTCCAACCGAAAACTATTTTACCATATTTTGTCTTAAAATCTAGACAATAACCCAAATAAATCTCACCACACGTTGCATTTGGTGTAATTGATATACAACAATAAAATCTTAGCGTTTTCCTATAGTAATGTTATGAAAGGTTCTCGGTTTCTAATCCCCTTCCTTAGGTTATATTATGTATTTTAAGACCTAAGAAGTACCTTTATCTTCATAAGAAATAAGTTTTTATAGGGTGCTTACACTTGAAAGCGTTTGCGTTTTTTTCCAATCATGCTATAATTTAATGTTATTCATAATAGGAAGTGCGGAGGGAAACATGGAAAAGACAAACGAAACGCTCAAAACGGTTATGCAAAAAGCTATCTTAGAAGCCAAGCGTACGATGAATGCAAACATGGGTGGTCCCTTTGGTGCCGCGGTCATATCAAAAAACGGCGACCTCATAGCTGTTGCTTCAAACACTGTCTTAGGCGATCACGACCCTTCAGCGCACGCTGAAATCAACGCCATACGGAAGGCGTGTGCCATCAAAGAAACCCATGATTTATCGGATTGTATCTTAGTTACCACTGCGTATCCTTGTCCGATGTGTCTTGGGGCAATCATTTGGGCAAATATTGATTCGATGGTTTATGGGTGTCGACCTGAAGACGCTGAAGCGATCGGGTTTCGTGATGACTTCATATACCGTTTCATCGAAGGTGGACGCAAAGATGAAACGGTCGTTAAAATAGATGAAGCACACCGCGACATGTGTAAAGCCCTTTTTGATGAATATCATAAAAAAAATAAAACGTTATACTAACGAAAAACAGGCATTGTATGTGCCTGTTTTTTTATGCACCCCGTTTTAATCCTTCTTCTGTCAATATATACAAAGCGTCAAAAACCGCTTCAATAAAAGCTCTATCGTGCGTAACACAAATAATAGCCCCTTGAAAATCATTGAGTAAACGATAGATTTCAGGCGCACTTAAAGGCGATAAATTGCGGGTGGGTTCATCTAAAATAAGAACTTCCTTTTCTTCAAGCACCATCTTTAGCAAAAACACTTTTGCCTTTTGACCACCCGATAAGTAAGCAGGCGACACATCCATTTCTTCGCGTTCAAACCCTATCGCTCCAAGCATTTTGCGCACTCGCGCTTCACGTGGTCTATCATGCGTAGCATTCAAAAAGGTTAACACCGACTCATAATTTTCTAACAAATCATAACTTTGGGGCATATATCCCACATTTAAGTCAGAATGCTTAAGAAAATGCTTTTGAATCGTTTTGAGTAATGTCGTTTTTCCACAACCGTTTTTACCCGTTATTACAATCTTTTCTGGACCCTTTAACAATAAGGTTATATTTTTTGATAATATGCATCCATCAATTTCTAACGTATCACATTCAAAATCTAAAATGGTTTTTCCTTTTGGAACCAAAACGTTATCAGGAAAGAAAAGCTCAAGCGGCTTGGGCAGCTCTGGAATAACATCAATACTATCTGCATCTTTTTCGTAACGTCTTTCCATGGCTTTTAACTGCTTCATCTTTTTTGCAAGCAAGCGCGCTTCAGAAGGATTGCGCACCGCTTGGTCTTGTGCATGAGAAACAGATTGATAAATTGAACGAAACCGCTCAAGTTTCTTTTTATGCTCAGCGCGAGATTTTTTCACAACGCTCGTTTGGTGTTCGTCACGCTTTAAACGATGATATTTATAATCTGTGTATGACATTTTTTCCACATACGTCAAAGCGGTTTGCTTTTTTTGAACCCGCAATAAGTGAATGATACTCGTTGCAGTATTTTCTAATAATCGCTCGTCATGAGAAATAAAGACAATGGTTTTATGATCATTTTTTTGGATAAACGATTCTAAAAACACAATGGTGTCAAAATCCAAATCATTAGTTGGTTCATCGAGTAAGTAAATATCATAATCATGCAACAAAAGCTTTGCCAAGCCAAGTTTTACAATTTCACCACCACTGCATTGCGTAATGGATTTATGTAAATCAAAGTTTTGCATCGGAAACATAACCGCATCCAACACTTTGGATAACATCCCTAAGCGGTCATAAACACGGTAATCAATCGTTTCGTTTGGGTGTTCATTCAATAAATACTTTTCAATGGTTTCATCCTGCCACCGAGCCTTAATATCTTGTTCTAAATAACCAATTTTTCCTTTGGTTTCAACATGACCCTTTACCGTAGCATAAGAAACCATATTTGGATCCATCACACGCTTTAACAACGTAGATTTTCCTGTACCTTCTTCTCCGATAATCGCACATTTATCGCCAGGATTTAAACTAATGGTTAAATTATTCACAAAAGAAAAACCATTCTTTGTGTTATGAATATTAAGGTGTTTAATCGTTAACATTGTCACGTCCTATCATGTGTATTCCAACAATACGTACCTTACCGTAATAATAAAAACATACTATCACCTTCACGATTTGATGGTTATAGTATAGCATATAAAAAGGGGCAGAAATATGAATCTATTTCGTAAATGCCCCTTTATTGATGATTTTTATTTGTCGCCCATCGTTAATGCCATAACCGCTTTGGCTGTATGCAAGCGATTTTCAGCTTCTTGATAGACAATTGAACGCGCGCCATCGATGACAGTGTTTTCGACTTCGTTTTCACGGTCTGCAGGCAACGCATGCATGTAATAAACATTTTTACTCGCCAGATTCATACGTTCTTCACTACATTTCCAGCTTCGGTTCGCCGTAAGCACATCATCCACAACATCATCAGATGGGTTATTGACCCAGCTTCCCCAGTTTTTCGGGATTACAATATCTGCGTCTTTATAAGCAGCGTCTTGATCATGCGTAACGGTTAATGAACCGCCGTTTTCTTCAGCGTTTTCTTTCGCTTTTTCAATGACCCATTCGGGTAAATCATAACCTTCTGGGTATGCGAGGGTCACATCCATGCCATAACGCGGGAATAACAACACTTGGGTAACTGGAACACTGATTGGCTTCTTATGGCTTTCGGCATAAGCCCAAATAATCGATACCTTCAATTTTTTCGTTGTTTTCGTTTTTTCTTGAATCGTCATTAAATCCGCCAAGCCTTGCATTGGATGATATAGATCACATTGCAAGTTCATCACAGGGACATTGGCATGTTCTGCCATCGAGCGCAAATAGCGGTTCCCGATACCCCAAAAACAGTTACGGGCTGCAATGCCATGACCGTAGCTTGATAAAATAACGGCTGTATCTTTTGCGCTTTCGCCATGCGATATTTGCATGGTTGATGTGTCTAAGAACGTGGCATGACCACCGAGTTGTGCAAGACCTGATTCCATCGAGTTTCTTGTTCTTGTGGATTGTTCAAAGAACATCAAAAATGCGGTTTTATGGGTTAAAAAGGGCGTTGGGACATTATTTAAAAATTTGTTTTTTAAGTCTTTTGATACCTCAAGCAGTTTATCAATTTGTGGCTTAGACCAATCTTCAAGCGTAATAAAATCTTTTCCTTTATAAATGGGTTCCATAGTTATCTCCTTTTGATTAAAATATTATTGTTTTTTGACATGTTCAACGTACATGTTTGGTAGTGCTGCATACAGTGCACAGGCTTTCACAAGTTCATCTTTAAACGTAATTTCGTTTGGCGCGTGGGCTTGATTTTCTGCCCCAGGCCCAAAGCCGATGCATGGTATGTTATGACGTCCCATAATTGAAACAGCATTGGTTGAGAATGTCCACTTGTCAACAAGGGGTTCTTTTTGAAAGAGTTTCTTATACGTATCGACTGTGCTTTGGCACACGACATGGTCTTCATCGAGTACCCAGGTTGGAAAATACGATTCCGTTGGATAAACAAGCCCTGTATATGATGGGCGTTCATAGGTATACATTTCTACTTCAGCTTGCACGTTTTTTACACTTGATAAATTGCGAATCTGTTCAAGCGCCATCGTATGCGTTTCACCGTCAGTTAAACGACGGTCTATAGAAATCGTGCAACCATCGGCAACTGCGCAGCGACTCGGTGAACTAAAGAATATTTCGCTTATGGTAATCGTACCTTTGCCTAAAAACGGGTCATCATGCAACTTAGGGTTAAGTTTTTCAATGTCTTGAATAATCGGTGCCATTTTGTAAATGGCATTATCACCGCGTTCTGGTGCACTGCCATGACAACTAACCCCTTTGGTCGTTACTTTAATTTCCATACGACCCCGGTGCCCACGGTATACATTTAAACTGGTTGGTTCGGTTATAACCACAAATGCAGGACGAATATTGCTTTGTTCAATCATGTATTGCCATGGTAAACCATCGCAATCTTCTTCTTGCACTGTCCCAGTCACAAGCAACGTGTAATCGCCTTCAAGTCCTAAGTCTTTAATAATCTTACCCGCATAAACAAGCGACGCCATGCCACCTTCTTGATCGCTTGTGCCGCGACCGCCAACCTTTGTTTCATCTTCAAAACCTTCATAAGGGTCAAAATTCCATTGTGCACGGTCTCCAACCCCAACCGTATCAACGTGGGCATCCATCGCAATGACGTGCTTTCCATGACCAATCGTCCCGATAATATTTCCCATCTTATCAATCTCAATTGTATCAAATCCAACTTTTTCCATTTCTTCCTTAATCCGTAAAATAACGTCTTTTTCCTCACACGATTCACTTGGTATGCGAACCATGTCTCTTAAAAATGCAATAATATCCTCGCGATATTGCTCAGCATGTTGCATAATTTTCTCAAACGGTAACGTCTTCATTTAATAACCTTTCCTCTCTTTTCACGTATTTTTTCGTTATACGCATGCACTTTTTCGTATTCATCATGCCAAAAGTCCATGGATTTCATTTGATCGAGATAACTTTTGGGGTAATCAAATTTCAGCCAATCGCGTTCTTTTTGGTCAAACAAATGGTTTTTTGCCTTTTCACCGCGCACATCCGTAATATGATTGGTATCGGCGCGCATGAAAATATCGCGAAACCAGCGTTTCATGACATGGTCTCCAATTTCAAGCTCGCGCGATTCAAGGTCTTCTAATACCGAATCATAACGGTCAAAACCATCGGTTGCGACAGTTACGATGTTATCTTCTGGTCCTAAGTTTAAGTGCTTCGCCATTTTGATGGCACCGACAATATTGCATATCCCTGACACCCCAAACAAATCCTTCATACAAGCAATCTCATCTTGTGTTACCCCTTGTTCTTTTAACACATCATGACCATCTTGAATCACTTTAAGCCCTCTAACAGAATCTTCATCTTTAATAAGGGCAATAAAATCGGTTGTTAAGACATTGTGTATGAGCGTACACATTTTATCGCCAATGCCTTCAATCCGGTGTTGACCGCGGCCACCATCAGTTAATGTAGAACATTCATACGGTTCGAGCGCTGCGATTTTTGCCTCTGGAAATACGGTTTTAATATGATCGCCTGCCGCTAAAGTTCCAGCGCTGCCGGGTGCCGATGCAAAACATGCGATGCGACCATTCCCAATCCCTTCAACTGCCTCAACTGCGCTATGACCGGTCACATGACGGTGAAAGCGATAATTTGGCATCAACTCAAATTGCGCCAAAGCACGATACTTAGGATTTTTTTGCATTTCATGCGTTCGTTCAAGCGTTAAAATTACATCGCTTTCAGTCCCTGGTGTTAAATCTAGTTTTGCGCCGTAATGTTTGATACGATCGTAGCGTTCTTTTGACATATTATCGGGCATGATTACGATAGAATCAAATTGCATTAGATTACAAATATATGATACCCCAATGCCAAAATTCCCCGTTGAAGGGCCCAAAATTGTATGTTCACCCGGAATTATTTCGCTATCAACACACCCTTCCATCAACGTTGAGTAAGCTGGTCCGACTTTATGCGACCCACTTGGATAGTATTTCCCAAGCATAACCACAATATTCGCATCAACGCCGGTTAGCGCTTTAGGAAGTACAATTTTACTGACCTTATGGCCATCTGTTTTCCATGTAATATTGAATAAGTTCATCGGGTCAAATTCATCGTTTCGTGCGGATGAAGCTTTCTTTGCCGTATCTTTGTCTAAAAGATTTGGATGAAGCATTTCATCATACGTTGGTCCAAATGGTACTTTGTGCATGTTAAACCACTCCTTTGTCTTTTAAGTATTCGTGAAGCGCTTTGGCATCATCGGTAATCTCAACGGGATCACCAGAGGCTTTTCGCGCGTTGTCTGGGTCTTTAAGACCGTTTCCAGTCGCAATAAGGGTGACATGGTCATCTTTATGAATGATGCCATTACGAAGTGCTTTTTCTAACCCCGCAACACTTGCGGAAGCCGCAGGCTCCGCAAAAACTCCTTCATAAGAAGCAAGCTGCTTAGCAGCTTTTAGAATATGGTCATCATCAACTGTGATCGTTGTCCCAAAAGTACGTTCAATCGCACGCAACCCTTTAACAGGATTTCTTGGAATGCCAACCGCAATACTATCGGCAAGCGTTAACTCATCAGTTTCTTCAAGCGGTTGATTCGTCATAAAGGCATGATGAAATGGTGCACACCCTTCTGCTTGCACCCCTAAGATTTTAGGCATCGTTTTAATGAGTCCTACAGACGTTAAATCCAGCAAGGCTTTATAGACCCCTGCAACAGTACAACCATCGCCAATTGAAACAACCACCCAATCAGGCATAACAAAATTAAGCTGTTCAGCAATTTCCAACATGACGGTTTTCTTTCCCTCAACCAAATGTGGATTTATAGCAGCGTTCCGGTTATACCATCCGTAACGTTCAATCGCGTCCTTCGACAAATTATACGCCGCCTTATAATCTCCATCAACACGTATAACATGTGCACCATACATCATCAACTGAACCAGTTTTCCTTTGGGCACACGCTTTGGCACAAAAATAACAGTGCGAACATTCGCCCGTGCTCCGTTCGCAGCCAAGCTTGACGCTGCGTTACCTGTAGAACTGCATGCGATGGTATCAATCCCCTTAGCGCGCGCATCCAAAACCGCAATCGCACTGGCGCGATCTTTCAAAGAACCGCTTGGATTTACCCCTTCATCTTTTATCGTTAGGTTTTTTAAACCAAGGTATGCACCCAAGCGATGGGCATGGTAAAGGGGTGTCCATCCCACATTTAAGACTTCCTTATGCGTGCTTATGTCAACGCTCAAGAACGCTTGATAGCGAAACATTGAGCGTTCTTTCAAAGAACTTAGCGGTGCTTTTTCAAGGGATTCTCGCACGATATCATAATCAAATTCAACATCGAGAATCCCGCGTTCTCCACAAAGCGGACACGTATTGTTTTCATACGAAATACCTTGCGCTTCATTACACAAGGTACATCGGTACTGTTTCAAAGTTTCCATGGTTTCACTTCACTTTCTTAAGTTGGATCAATCGCTATATGCGTAAACGCTTCAACATCAAACAACCCAGTATCGGTAATTTTTAAAGCGGGAATTACCGGCAACGCCAAAAATGCCAGCGTTATAAACGGATCATCGATGGTTTCATTAAGTCCCATAGCTTTCACTTGCTTACGCATACGTTCAAGCGTTTTTTGAACATCTAAGGCCGCTAGATTGGTCATGATGCCACCAATTTCTAACGTTAAACGATCAACAAGTTTATTGTCTTTTACAAGCGCAATGCCACCTTGCATCTCATCAATGGCCTCAACAGCCTTATGCATCGATGCATCAGAATCCCCAACAACAATAATATTATGTGAATCATGCGCAATGCTCATTGCAAGGGCGCCGTTTTTCAAGCCAAACCCTTCAACAAGACCGATGCCAACATTGCCAGTATTTTTGTGCCGTTCAATAACTGCAATTTTTAATAAATCATCAGAGTCATTCACATAATACCCTTTATCATCACGCTTAACCGAACGAATTTCATGCTTCGTCGTAATGTTTTTGGGAATAATGGCAATCACTCTGGCTTTGTCGGTTTTAAGTTTTAGTGAAAAATCTAATGAATCTACATCAACATGGACCGTTTTATTAACTGCATCAGTTGGCGCGGTCTGATGAGAAAACAACGCTTTACCATCCTTTGCGACTAAGGTGCCGTCTTTATAAACTTCGTGTGGTTCAACCTTGTCTAAACTATCAAAAACAACCAAATCAGCGCGTTTTCCAGGTGCGATCGCACCAACATCATCCAAGCGATACGCTTGGGCCGCGTTAATGGTTCCCATACGGATTGCATCAAGTGGGTCAATACCAACCTTAATGGCAATATTGATGTTGTGATTGATATGCCCTTCATGCTTAATATCTTCAGGGTGCTTATCATCCGTACAAAATAAGATGCGGTGAAGATTGCGGGCGTTTACAGCCTTTAATAACGGCTCAACATTGTGCGTTGCAGACCCTTCGCGCAAATGCACATACATACCACGGCGAATGCGTGCTAACAATGCATCAACCATGGTCGATTCATGGTCAGTTTGAACGCCTGCTAAAATATAGGCATTCAAATCATTGCCAACCACATCGGGGGCATGACCATCAATCACACGCGGTTGCATGATGCGAATTTTATCATGAATATTGGCATCACCTTCTAATACCGCTGGGTAATCCATCACTTCGCCAAGCCCTAATACACCAGCTTCATCTTTTAACGCTTCAATATCCTCTTTGGTTATGGTTGCGCCAGCGTTTTCAAACGAGGTTGCAGGAACACAGGACGGTAACATCATGTGCACATTGAGCGGTAGATTACGACTGCTTTTCAGCATAAACTTTATGCCTTCTACCCCACTTATGTTCGCAATTTCATGTGGGTCGGCAATAACGGTTGTGGTGCCTTTTGGCACGACAACCTCCGCAAATGACGGTGGGGTTAACATTGACGATTCAATGTGAACATGCCCATCAATAAAGCCGGGTGCGACATATTGATTCGAACAATCGATTGTCGTTTTTCCCGTGTATTCACCAATTCCTACAATGGTTCCCTGCTCAACAGCAATATCTGCGGTTTCAATCTCACCGCTATAGACATTGATGATTTGCGCATTTTTAAACACTTTTTCGGCAGGTTCTTTACCACGTGAAACAGCCATTAGATGTTTCGTATTCATCAAAATCCCCTTCTTTAAGAAAGCTTTTCAATAAAGGCTTTCAGTAGGTTTTTTGTGACAGTGTTGCGGTAGGATGCATTCGAACGTTGATCATCAATCGGCGCAATGTTTTCTAAATATTTTTCACAAAGCGCATCGCTTTGCTTAACGACATCATGACGATGTTGTCCGATTAGCGCTTTTTCTAACGACCGATTGCGGTAAACCGTTTTAAAAACCGCACCGAAGGCAAGTCTTATATCTTGAACGATATCATTATCAAGGGTAACGCATCCTGTAAAAGCAACTTTTGAAATCGCATCCGCTCGCCGTGTGCCTACTTTTCGCCATTCAGTGTGCGTGAAGGATGCATCCGGTAAAAATACGGATTCAATGAGTTCATCATCTTGAATGGTCGTTTGCGAAGGACCCACAATGACCGCTTCAATAGGCACATCGCGCGTGCGCTCAAGACTTTTTAATCGCACCAGTGCATCGAGTGCATATAATGTAACCAGTGCATCACCAGCGGGTGAAGCATTGGCAATATTGCCTGCTAATGTTGCGACATAGCGCAACCCTGGTGAGGCAAAATCAAGCAACGTATCACGCAAAATCTTGGGCACATCATCATGATGAAGCAACGTTTCTATCGGTACCATACCACCGATGCGCAGCCCATTATCCTCTTTGCGAATATAATGTAAATCAGGCACATTTAATAAATACACGACATCTTGACGTAATTTTGCGGCTAAGCCTTGAGAAGCGCGATGCTTAACCATAATATCTGTACCACCAGCGAGTTTAATCGTCGGGCCTTGGGCAATAACATGCAAAGCTTCTTCTAACGTTTCAGGAATAATATGTCTCACCACAACCCCTCCCCTTTTGAGGCAGCACGCTTTACGGCTTTGACAATCATATTATAGCCAGTGCAACGACATAAGTTCCCCGATAATCCAATCCGAATTGCAGCGTCTGAAGGATTTGGGTCTTTGTTTAACAAACTTTCAATGGCAATGACCATACCGGGTGTACAAATACCACATTGGACACCGCCTTCATAAATCATCGCTTCTTCAATCACTTGATAACGCTTTGAACGACTGAAATGCTCAATTGTCGTGACGTGGCGTTTATGAACATTTGCAAGGGGCAATAAACAGCTGTTCACAATATGCCCATCAAGTAATACCGCACAAGCGCCGCATTCACCTTCGCCACACCCTTCTTTTGGGCCAGTTAAAAGAAAATGTTCGCGCAACACATCAAGCAAACGCATGTGTGGTTGTAAATCGACTGTCACAAGTTCATCATTAAGCGTAAACTCAATGGCTTTCACGGCGCATCAACTCCTCAATATGCTCTGGCGTGGCGGGAATTTTACAAATCTTTTTCCCAATCGCTTGTTCAATCGCTTGGGCAACCGCCGGCGCACCACCAACAAGCGATAATTCACCGGCACCTTTGGCACCATAAGGCCCAAATGCATACGGATTGTCTATAACAACATTTTCAGTCGGTGCCATGTCAACCGACGTTGGAATAATATAATCCGTCATATTTTTATGTTGTAAAACGCCTTGTTTATGCGCCATAACTTCTAAATACCCATAGGCAACGCCTTGGGCTTGTCCACCATCGGCTTGTCCCATAATGATGCGTTCATCCAACGCTTTACCAACATCATAAACACTCCATATGCCAATGACATCCACTTGATAGGTGACTGGATCAACTGCAACTTCCACAATATTAACGCCCCAAGAATACGCTGGATACGCATCGCCTTGCATCGTATCTTCATCCCACTTAATATAATCGGGTTGTTTGTATTGCTCTTCTACCGTATACGCTACCCCGTCTTCCCATGATGTTTTTAGTTTCTCTGCAGCGCGTGCTAACAACCCCCCAACAATCATCGCAGTCCGCGAGGCGACCGTTGGTCCTGAATCGGGTACACGATCTGTATCAGGATTGTCAAAAATAACCTGATCAAGAGGCAGTTTGAGTACATGCGCAACCACTTTTCTTAGTGTCGTTTTTGCGCCCTGCCCCATGTCAACTGCAGCGACTAAAATGTGTACACGATTTGCTTCATCTTTGCGTAAACGAACTTTTGATTTGATGTGTTCAGCTTCACCGCTGCCTGTAAATCCACACCCATGTAAAAACCAACTCATCCCAATACCACGGTATACATCAGGGGCATTATACGCATGAACTTTTTTGTGATAATCCGCCATAGCGGTCGCTTTATCAATCATCTTATCCATTAAAATCGGGTCGCGATAAATCCCAGCTGTCGCGGTTAAATCGCCTTGTTTTACCAAATGCTTTCTACGAAAATGATAAGGGTCATCCCCCAGTGCTTTGCCAATATGATGCATAAACATCTCAATCGCAAAAATCATCTGCGGCGCGCCAAATCCACGAAAAGCACCATTTGGAACCGTGTTTGTTATATAAGCATGGCCGCTAACATCTAAATTCGGAATGGTATACGCTGAACTCACCGCGAGCATCGCACGCGATAGCACCACCCCAGAAAGTCCTGTATACGCCCCTGCATCAAGTGATACATGGGCTTCAATCGCTTGCACGCGTCCGTCTTTAATCGCTGCACGCATGCGCGTTTTAGAAGGATGGCGTTTTGTGGTGACGGCCATGTCTTCTTCGCGTTCATAAATCATTTTAATCGGTTTTTTTAATGTTCTTACCGCAATGGCAAGTTGACATGCCATAAGTGATGGAAACTCTTCTTTTCCACCAAACGCACCACCAACTTCAGCTTGAATAACTTGTACTTCGTTTTCTGCACATCCCAGCGTCACCAACAAGGCGTTTTTTACGTAATAAGGACATTGTATCGAACCAATCAACGTCGTTTTACCATCCTCATATGTTCCAATAAAGCCTTGTGGTTCAATATAGGCTTGTTCTTGATAACCGGTCTCATACGTTTCTTCAATAATTTCATCCGCTTCAGAAAACGCTTTTTCAGCGTCGCCTTTTTTAAACGCTTTATGAACAGCGAACGCCTTCAAAGAAAACTCCGGTGTCAGTGGATCATACTCAACCTGAATGGCATCCACCGTTTCTTTTAACAGTTTACGGTCTGGTGCCACAACCAATAAGACCGGTTCACCAACATGGTTTACTGTCTCTTCCGCAAAGACTGGCCAATCATCAAAAATCATATTCACATGATTTTTGGCGGGAATATCTTTCGCCCCAAATACGTGCACACCAGGCTTTAGTGTGGGGATATGGATGGCTTTAATCTTTGCCTTAGCATGCGGTGAACGTACAGTTTTTGCATAATGCATGTCTTCAAGCATATAGTCACTAACATATTTTGCGGACCCCGAAAGCTTTTCATGCGCATCAACCTTCGGAATCGAATCACTTATATTTTTCATCGCTTCACTCCAATCCTGGCATATGGATGGCATTGGTCGGACACTGCATAACACACAGCCCGCATTCAAAACATTTATCTGCATCAAAGGTAATTTTATCCTCATAAGTAATCGCAAAATACGGACACACCTTTTCACACAACATACATTCAATACATTTGTCTTCCATGAGCGTGGGGACGTGTCCTTTATAAACAACATCATTCGCAAGGGATGTATTCACGACTTCTTCAATAGAATCAAAACCATATTTTTTTAAGGCACCCGGCAAATCTTTAATGATTTTCGCGTATAAGTGTTTGCCTTTAATAAGTGCTGCAGAAAGCATTTGAACACCACTTGCCCCTGCGAGTAAAAACTCAATCACATCATCCGCTGTCGCGATGCCACCAACGCCAATCACCGTTAAGCTTGGTTCAGCGTTTTTAATTTTATACACCGTCGCAAGCGCCAAATTTTTAATCACGGGTCCACTCGTCCACGCAAAGCCTTCTTCATTGCCAAAGCGAATTGAACGCGAGGCAATGTCAATATTCATCGTAGGCCCGAGTGAGTTGACCGCCACAATCCCATTCGCCCCAGCGTCTTTAATGGCTTTTGCGAAGCCCTCAGGATCAGGTAGATGCGGACTAATCTTCATATAAATCGGTTTTTCAGTATGTTTGCGCAACGCTTTTACAATCGCCGCAATCTTTGATAAATCTTTGCCGACATAATGGGTAGAAACTTCAAACGCATCCGCAAAAGAATCAAGTTTAGGGACCAACACTTCCATATCTTCTTTCGTATACCCAATACTGACGATTAGCGGACGTGTTTGATCGCGAATGCTTTCAAATTCTGGCAAAAACGTTTCTAACCATGTTTCAAGCGGGTATTCACTCCACAGCTCAGAATTCATCACACTGCTTTTATCCCCATAAATACACGGTTTAGGAATATGTGGTTCAGCCGTTGAAATGGTTTTTGTGACAATCGCACCACACCCTGCTTCTTGCATAAAACGTAGTTTATCCGCATCGCCAACTAGCGGTCCAGCCGCTGGCATAAGTGGATTTTCTAATCTTAAACCATCAAACGTTGTTTTTAACATGTCACATCGCCTCCTGTTTTATATGATGCCATACGGACGAGGCCGTTTTTTGTGCGCTTTTATACTGTCTTTTCAGTGCGTCAGAAACGGCGTAGTTTTCAACAAGCACTTTCCCACCAACAACCACCATTTTAGGCCGAAAACTACTAAATAAACCAAAGAACAGATGCCCAAAAATTGTGTTTTCGTCCAAAGGGGTTGGGGGTGTATACGGCACAAGCATAAAGTCTGCCGCAGCCCCTTTGCGCAACCGCCCTAACTCAACCCCAAAGTGTCTAGAAGCATACCGATACGTCTCACGAATCATATGCAACAAATCGTCATGCGAAAAGGCCGTTGGGGTTTGTTTATGGTGATGCATACTATAAAAAACATTTAAGTATTCTGAAGTCATCGATGCAGCAATACCATCATTGCCGATAATAACAGGAATATCATTTTCAATAAACCGTGGAATGTCTGGCAACCCAACGCCATTGTTCATGTTTGAAGTGACATTTACTGCGATGGTGCACCCACGCTTTTTGATAATGGCTAACTCATTGTCATCGACATAAAGTGCATGCACTAAAATGCTATCTTCAGACAGTAAACCAAATTGATCGAGCCGCTCAACTACACGGCAACCATATTTCTCCATACAATCGTCTTGATCGAGTTTACTCTCAGCCACATGAATATGAATCGGAGAGCCTTTTAAATGCTTTTTGACCTTATTTAACGTCTCATCACTAAGTGAAAGCGATGCGTGCAATCCAAACATACCTCGCGTAAATTGGCTGTTTTCAGCGTCGATAAAGTCTCGGTTTTCTTTAATGGCGTCCTGCACATTAAAGCGATCACTTGTCTCAAAGGCAAAACTGCCGCGTAACCCAACCGTTTCACAAACACCGCGCTTTAATTGATTGAGTGAACCACGAATATCACGACCACTTGCGTGGTGATCAATCAATGTGGTGACACCATTTAACACATAATCCGTTGCATCGACAACTGCGCTTTTAAAGACTGCTTCATTGTCTAAATTACGATCAATTTTCCACCATAACTGATCCAAAATATCTTGAAAGTTATTGGGGTTAAACGGCACGGCAAGGCCCCGCGCAAATGCTGAATAAATATGCGTGTGCCCTGCAATCAAACCAGGCATTAAAAGCATGCCAGAAGCATCAATCACCTCAAGCCCTTCAATGTCAACCGTATCGCGTGTTCCCACCTCGATAACATGATCATCAAAGACCATGACGGCATTTGGCATGAACGTCTTAAAATCATATAATGTTGCATTGATAACGGCTTTACGCATCTGGATGCACTCCTTTCACCAATCGTCCTTTTCCACCAAAAAACGTTCCATCTTTTAAGACAAAATTCCCACGAATCATTGTCGCATGAATCATGCAATCGACTGGATGATTATGATACACGGTGTAATCAGCTTTACCATGGCTTTTACGAATTTTCCCGTGCGCATACGCCATCATAACGACATCCGCATCATACCCAGGTAAAAGCTTTCCTTTCCCCGGTAAACGGTTGAGTTTTGCAGGGTTTTCAGTCATTTTTTCGATTGCACTTTCACCCAAATGATGCATCATAATTTGAAAAGACTGTTCGACACCACCAATGCCAAGCGGGGTATCGATTAAACGCGTTTTTTGCTTATCCGCTTGCATAAATGCACAATGATCTGTGCCAATCGTGTAAACATCATCCGACAATGATAGAAGCGTTGCCCGCTCTTTATCAGAACGCAAAGGCGGTGCACACGTATACAAATAGCCTTTGGGCTCTTTTAAAATCGCTTCGGTGAACGTGAAATACTGCGGACAGCTTTCAATGAAAAACTGGGTATTGAGCAATCCTGGATAATCATCCTTTAAGGTTTGTAAGGTTGACCCTGCACTCAAATGAACCATTAATAGCTTACCACCGGTTGATTTAACATATGAAGCCAGTTTTAACGCTTCAAGGGTTTCGGCAACCGCTGGTCGACTGAGTGGCAAGTCAGATGGTTTGAACCCTTCATCCAAACGAATCAAATCATCGTTTTCAACATGCACCACCAACAAAAAGTCATAACGCGTTGTTAGTTCAAGCAATGTCTTAATGGCTTCATCACTCGTTCTACGGCCTGATTCAGAATACGTTGTGAAAACTTTTAACGTGTCAATTTCTAACGATTTCATCGTAACCACAAACGCTTCTAAATCACACGTTGGCGCCTTTAAGGTAGCGTGAAACGTATAATCAACCACACTATCTTTCGCTTCTTTACACCGTTTTTGATAAGCCTTAACCAAATCTTTTTCATTATCAACGGGGTCTAAAAAATCAATAACCGTTGTGACCCCACCATAAGCCGCTGCTTTTGAACCATGGTAAAAATCGTCAACCGATTTGATAAACCCTAAATCAAGTGCAAAGTGCACGTGTTCATCAATGAGTCCAGGCAAAAGAAATTTTCCTTCACAATCAATCGTTGTTTTTGCCTCATAAACCCATTCATCAATCAACGCGATTTTTCCGTTTTGCACATAAAGATTCGCAGATATCCAAGTATTATTTTGACGTATTTTTCCGTTTAGGAATGCCGTGTCATACATGTGCGGACTCCTTTCTTTGATACGTCTACAATGGTTGCATCATGCATTTGATATTGTGCGATTGCATCTTCTAAACATTGCTTGCGAATGACAACTACATAGTCACACTCTAAACATAGTTTCAAAATTGCATGAAAGCCTTGATGCGCAATTTCTAAAGGACCAATTTCATCAAAGTATATCGGTGCAACCGCGTGTTGTTTCATGGTTTGCATGGCATTTTCCATCCAAGCAATGGTGCGATTTAACAACCGATAAGGACCAATTGTTTGTGCTTCACCCATCGCACAATCATAATCATTTTTATGGATGGTAAGCAGTTTGCGCTCACCCGTTTTAAGTCGCAATGCTTCATACGCATGAACGCGTGAACCGCGCATTATTTTTATACAAGCAAACCCATCACCACGCTTGTGCGTTTGGTAATGTTCGATAAGCGCGGTGGTTTTCCCGCTATTAATATTACCAGTAATGATTGTTTTCATGTAATGTCTCCCGCAAATGCCGGTGACCTTTTTTCTCGTGTTCAACCGCTAAAATTTCTGAAGCAATCGATATGGCGATCGCTTCTGGTGAACTGCCGCCGGTATCAAGTCCAATCGGTGAATAAAAATTGCTTAAATCCACATCTTTACCAAAGGCTTCATACGTTTTTTCTAAATAATCAACCAGCTTCTTTTCAGAACATAACATCCCAATGTATTTGGGTTTGAGTTGCTTTTTAATAATCGTATGAATCACATTATAATCGTGCTTATGTGATGGTGTACATACCACGACGATTGAACCCGCTTTGATGCCTGCATCTTCGATATACGCTACAAACGCTTTATGCACTTTTTCATCCGCACCTTTAAACGCATCAATCACTGGTTTTCTATCATCAATGACTGTGATGTGATAATGTAAGGTTTTTAAAACGGGGGCTAAGGCTTGCGCAACATGACCAGCCCCAAACAAAATGATATGGTTTTTCGCCCCTATAAACTCATAAAACAATGTCACAACCCCACCACATACCATCGGTAACGTTTTGGCATTTGGAATTACTGCTTCATCATTTAGCACATAGCGTTCTTTTAAGTGCTTACGCGTTTTTATGAGTTCCCTTGCTTTATCAACGGCATAGTATTCAAGTGCACCGCCACCAACCGTACCCATCAATTCACCGTTGGCACTGACAAGCATTTTTTTACCGACTTCAACGGGACCTTCACCGTGTTTTTCAATGGCAGTCACCACCACCATATCAATGCCAGCGTTTTTTAATGCAAGAATTTTTTCATACATGGCTTTCCTCACGCCCTAACTATAGAAAATACGTCAAAACCGTTGCCAAAACAAACATGATTGCCCCAGCAGCTGCACGCCATGTAGGCGTAAACGAAGAAGGCAATGCGAGTGGTTTAAGAAGTTCAATAAACACAACCAAAACCAAACCGTTTAAAACTCCATAGAGTAAGGCGAACTCAACCATAGTGCTTGTGCTTGCAAGTTGTGGAAAAACAAATCCTGTCAAGGCATGATTGATGGAAATATTGACTAAAAATAATGCCCGCCAAAGTAACCCAACACCAAGTGAAGCCGCGATGATATTTGTTAAGCGGTTGGTTTTAATGAGTGGATATACCCCAATAATAAGCACTGATTGTAACAGCATCGCAATCATGGGATTATAGGTTTTAATTAAAGGAAGTCCTGGTAAAAAGAAGTTCACGCCTTTAATCGCAATCGCAATAAGTGCAACCGCACTAACCGCTTTGACTGAATCGGTATGACGAAACGTTTTTACCAAAATAATCGCACCGATGGGCATCATAACCGCGCCCGATACAATGGCCGGTAAAAACTGTAGTGCATACCCTAAGGTTGCTTCAAGAAGACCCCATAATGCCCCAAAGAATAAAACGGTTGAAAGCATAGATTTTGTGTGTGTATTCATTTTATTTCTCCTCTTTATTTAGTGTATGTAATGCATGTACAATGCGTTCTGGTGTAATCGGTAAAGTGTTAATGCGAACACCAAGGGCGTTATATACCGCGTTCGCCACCGCAGCGGGCGGTGTATCAATGCCAATTTCACCGACGCTTTTCGCGCCGTAAGGCCCGCTCTTTTCATAGCTTTCCGTAAATTCAGTTCGCAACGATTTAATGTCAAAACTCGTTGGAATTTTATACGTTAGCATATCGTTATGAATTAAGCGACCTTTTTTCGTGTGGGCACTTTTTTCAAAAACCGCCATGCCCAAACCTTGCACAATCCCACCTTCAACTTGTCCGCGGGCTAATGCTGGATTGACAGGCACCCCGCAATCAACAACACTTACATAATCAAGAATGTCATACTCACCTGTTTCTTGATCAATCTCAATTTCGACAAACCCTGCCATAAATGGTGGTGGCGATTTATGGCCAACATAACTGTCCGTCGCGGCGAGCTGTTTTTGATCATCGTTATACGTCAACCGGTTTGATAAATCAACAAGACTTATCGAATTGTCAGCCGTGCTGAACGTTTTGCCATCAAACGCAACAGAAGTCTTAGACACATTGAGTACCTTCGCTGCTTCTTCAATCATTTTTTCACGCAATGACTGAGCCGCTCTTAACACTGCATTGCCAGACACATACGTTGTACTCGATGCATACGCCCCAACATCAAATGGGGTTAAATCGGTATCTGAAGAATAAACAATTACCTTTTCAACCGGTGCATCGAGCGCTTCAGCCGCAATTTGCGCTAAAATCGTGTCACTGCCTTGCCCGATATCCGTTGCCCCAACGGTTAAATTATAAAACCCATCGTCATTCAGTTTAATCGATGCCGAGCCCATATCGATATAAGGTATCCCACTGCCTTGCATCGCAATCGCCATGCCTACTGCGCGATAGCGATCTTCATCAACTTTAACGCGTGGGTATTTATCATCCCACCCAATCAACGCTTTCCCGCGCATTAAACATTCATCAAGTTTACACGTTTCCATGTTCATCGCCGTGCCTTCGGTGCCTTCACCCATAATTTCAAAAATCGGTGAGGTTTCGCCTTCAGCAATCATGTTTTTACGGCGGAAAGCAAGTGGATCGATATTCAGTTTCTCACAAAGCATATCAATCGCGGATTCAAGCGCAAAATTGCCTTGAATTGCTCCGTACCCTCGGTACGCCCCTGCGGGTGTATGGTTTGTATAAACAACATGGCCATGAAATCTTACGGCATCAACTTTATTGTAAAGCGGTAAAACTTTAGACCCCGCAACCATAAATACCGTTAAAGCGTGTTCACCATACGCTCCTGTATCAGAAAGCGCATAACAATCAATCGCTTTTAGTGTGCCATCTTTATTGGCCCCAAGCGCAATATCAATGCGCATTGGATGGCGTGTGTAAGACGATTCAAACACTTCTTTGCGCGTGAAAACCATTTTCGCTGGTTTGCCAGTCTTAAGCGTAACAAGTGATACAAACATTTCACCATGCAGTGCTTGTTTCCCTCCAAAACCACCACCAACCCGCGGTTTAATCACACGAATTTTTTGCATTGGCACATCGAGCGTTTGCGACAAAATACGGCGCACATGAAATGGGGTTTGGGTTGATGAATAAAGCACCAATCGGTTTTGGTAATCAATCCTTGCATTTACAGTGTGTGGTTCCATCATGACATGTGCTTGGGCTTGCGTATAAAACGAATGTTTCACCACAACGTCTGATTCTTTTAATACCGCTTCAACATCAGCCACTTCCATTTGATAAGCCGCTGCTAAATTTCGTTTGGGTTCAAACCCAATCGGAAACATTTCGTGAATATCCTCCTCTGGATGCACAACGCAATCATTGTCGATCGCATCTTCAAAAGCAAGCACTGGATCTAAAACTTCATAGTCTACTTCGATAGATTTCAGTGCCGCGTTGGCCGTTTTTTCATCCACCGCTGCAACCGCGCACACTTCATCACCAACGTAACGAACGTATTCATCAAGGATAAACTTGTCATGCGGAGAGGGTTCAGGATACCCTTGTCCTGCACGCGTAAAAGGTTTTCTTGGGACATCATGATGCGTAATAACCATTTCGACCCCTTCTAAGGCACGCGCTTTTGAAACATCAATGGCGCGAATGCGTGCAAATGCATGGGGACTACGCAATACTTTAACCACAAGCGAATCCGCTTCCGCAAAATCATCCGTAAACGCTTTGCGTCCCATCATAATGCCTTTCCCATCTACAGAAGGTACTGTATGTTTTACTGTTTTCATTGGGCATCACCTAAATAACGACGTATGGCCTTAATTTGCGCAATGTATCCTGAACAACGACATAAATT